>NZ_DLJD01000014.1:99522-297142 GCF_002484085.1 Sphingobacterium sp. UBA7625 | reverse complement strand
ATCAAATTGAATACGTGAAATCAAAGGGTGAGATCGCGAATGGTCCGAAGAAAGTCCTCGTCATAGGTGCTTCAACAGGATTTGGTATTGCGTCCCGGATTTCTGCAGCATTTGGTTCTGGAGCTGCTACAATCGGTGTATTTTTTGAAAAACCTGCGGCAGAAGGTAAACCGGGAACCGCTGGTTGGTACAATTCTGCAGCTTTTGAGAAAGAAGCCCATGAAGCTGGACTATACGCCAAAAGTATCAATGGTGACGCATTTTCAGATGACATAAAAAAACAGACCATTGAATTGATCAAAAAGGATCTGGGACAGGTCGATTTAGTGGTTTACAGTTTAGCATCTCCACGTCGTACGCATCCGAAAACAGGTGTCGCACATGCTTCAGTTTTAAAACCTATTCAGGAGCCTTTTACCAATAAAACGGTAGACTTTCACACAGGCGTTGTGTCGGATATCACGATCCAACCTATAGAAAATAATGAGGATATCGCGAATACGGTTGCTGTAATGGGTGGGGAAGACTGGAAATTTTGGATCGAAGATCTGAAAGCTGCCGGCGTTTTGGCTGATGGTGCAAAAACAGTTGCTTATTCTTATATCGGACCTGAACTGACTTATCCGATCTACCGTAACGGAACAATTGGCCGTGCGAAAGACGATTTGGAAGGTACTGTGCCTGCTATCAATGCGATCTTAAGTGATCTGCACGGTGTGGCTTACGTTTCGGTTAACAAAGCATTGGTGACACAGTCCAGTTCTGCGATCCCGGTAGTGCCTTTGTACATTTCCCTATTGTATAAGGTGATGAAAGAAAAGGGAATCCACGAAGGTACGATCGAACAGATGCAACGTTTGTTTGCCGAGCGCCTTTATACTGCTGATGGCAATGTATTGCTTGATGATAAAGGCCGAATTCGTGTTGACGACCTGGAGATGCGTGCAGATGTTCAGGCGGAAGTTGCTGCATTGTGGGAAAAAGCAACTACAGAAAATTTGGAAGAAATCTCCGATATCGAAGGTTACCGTAATGAATTTTTCAATTTATTTGGTTTTAACTTCGATGGTATAGATTACAACGCAGATACCAATGAGGTGGTTGCTGTGCCAAGTATCGAAAGCTAATTGAAGATATATGTTAATAAAAAAGGCTAACCAATTTGGTTAGCCTTTTTTGTTGGTGCCGATCATCAGGCAAGCTTTGTCCTTCGATTGTATAATAAATTTCCGACGACTGCAAAACCGATGGATACCATGATGGCACTGAAAGGGTAGATGCCCGTCATGCCGACATTGTTGGCAACGAAACCGATCAGAGGGCCTGTAATGCCCAGGGAAATATCAATAAATAGTCCGTAGGCAGCTAATGCCGAACCCTGTTGATTCTGGTGCACCCTTTTGATTGCCTCCACACCAAGAGCCGGGAAAACAAGCGAAAATCCCAGTCCCGTCAGTGCGGCCCCAACAAGGGTCCAAAGGGGGTGGAGGGCCAGGGCGATGACCAGGAGGCCCAATGTTTCGACAAAAAGACTAATTAAGGCTACTTTTAGACCGCCATATTGATCGATTACTTTGTTGAATACAAGTCTTGTCAGAATAAAGAAAACACCAAAGACCGTCAAACAAGCCGCACCATTCTGCCAATTGAAGTGCTCATAATATAGCGTCATAAAGGTGGAAATACTCCCAAAACCAAGGCCACCCAAGGCCAGGCAAATTCCGAATGGAGCCACAGTAAGAAGCACTCGCCTGAAACTGACAGTGGCTGTTTTTTTGCTGATTACCTGATAAGGCGTTTTTGATCTGCTGTAGAGATAGCCTAGTATCCCTATTAAACAGGTGAGTATCCCCAGCGATTCATAATTTATATGGTCAACCATAAGTACCCCCAACGGTGCTCCGAGGGCAAGTGCGCCATAGCTCGCAATCCCATTAAATGAAATAGCCTTGGCTGCGTGTTCATCCCCGAGTTCCAATAAAGCCCAGTTGATCGGACTGGCTCCGACCAGCCCCTCGCCAATACCGGTGAACAGCCGGGTGACCAGCAATAAACCTAAACTAATCAACGGTTGTGACCGGAATAAAAAGACCAGCAAAAGTAAAATTCCCGAAAGTGCAAAAAAGAGCATACTGCGGAGGACGGAGACTTTTGGGCCTTTGGTGTCCACGATTTTGCCGGCATAACCCCGAAGTAAAAAGGTGGCAATATATTGTACACTGATGACCAGTCCGGCGACAATTGTATTAAACCCTAGAATTTGATGGATAAAAATGGGTAAGGTCGCAAGTGATAAGCCAATCGTGAAATAACCAAGGAAAGTTAAAGATACATAGCCTAAAATCTTTTTATTGACCTCGGGAAGAGAAATTGTCATTTTAAAAAATTTTAGGCAAAAATACCTGTTTATCCTTGCTTTTGAAAATAAAGTTAGTACACCACTGTCTCTTTAATCTCACAATTTTTATCGAGCCATTCCTGATCGAATTGTTTCGGTGAGACCTTTTTACCCTGATAGATATAATAGATTTTTTCAGATTCTCCTTTTACCGGCGGCCCCGGGATTTTGTTGACAATTTTCTCTTCAGGACATTCCCTGATAAGTGCCTGCTGGCTGCGCTGAGGGGTTTTGCAAGAAGTAAATGCTGCTGTTAGGATGAGGAGATACGCTAATTTATTCATGAGTTTAGTTTTATTATATTGAATAACGAGACTTTATTCGCATGTGCGACATGATTTTGCGGAATAAAACACAACTTTTTATACTGTTGTTTGTTCAATAAAAGGGGGGAGTCAGATGATGGATGATGAGACTTTATCGCGAAGTTTTGAAGATCAGAATAGTATTCATTAATAATCATATAACAACAAAAGAGCAATCATGAGAAGAAAAGCAACAGCCCTATGGAACGGGAACCTAAAAGAAGGTAAAGGGAATTTAACAACAGACAGTACCGTATTAGACCATACCCAATATTCATTTTCAACACGATTTGAGGATGGTGTGGGTACCAATCCGGAAGAGTTGTTGGCCGCTGCGCATGCCGGATGTTTTACCATGCAGCTGAGCGCATTTTTAACCGAAGCCGGGTTTTCTCCCGATGAACTCAAAACCGTATCGACCATTGTTTTTGAAAATGGCGCAATTGTCCGTTCTGAATTGGAACTGACGGCGAAAGTGCCATCCATTGATGAATCGGAATTTCAGGCACTCGCTCAAAAAGCAAAAGAGAATTGTCCCGTAAGCAAAGCATTTAGCTTCGAAAAAACGTTACAGGCTACTTTGGTATAAAGACGCCGGAATAAAATGGTTTAACGACCATAGCAATGCAGTGATGTTTTAGGAAATCCTAAAAATCACTGCATTTTTTCATTAAAAAAGGAAAAAGCCGTTACTTTGGTCTCTGATCAGTCTATTGTATAACGCATACCGGTAAACTTCGCGGGTATGTATAAATCCAACTGATTGCGGTGAGGGAAAGTTAAACGAAATTATTTTGGTACAAAAAAAGAAAAGTAAACTAAATGCTACGGCATTATTTGAAAAGAATAGGGCCGAAGGTCTCGTATTTCTAGCGGAGAATGCGACGAAAGACGGTGTGATCGTCTGTCAGTCAGGTTTACAGTATAAAATATTGACAGAAGGTGCGGGCAAGATTCCGACGAAGGCTTCCAAGGTCATCTGTCATTACAAGGGTGAACTGTTGGACGGAACGGTATTTGATAGCTCCTATAAACGTAAACGTCCGGAAACATTTTATATCAATGAACTTATCCGTGGCTGGCAAGAGGCGATGTGCATGATGCCCGTGGGATCGATATGGCAAGTGTATCTTCCACCGCATTTGGCTTACGGCAAGGAAGAGCTCTTGCCACGAAAAGGCGGAGAGTGTACCTTGGTTTTTCAGATTGAGCTGATTGCGATTCTGTGAGGATTTATTGAAAAGATTACTATGAGCTAAATGCGTAGCTTCGCACCGAATTTTGAGCCTACTCGAAATTTGTAATAGGAACTGCCTCATACAAAAAAAAATGAAGATAAAAGGGGTAAAATTGTGCCAAAATGCAAAAAGCACAAAATTCGGTTTGGCACGATTTTACCCCTAAAATTTATTGATTTGTGATAAAATATTTGCTAAAATCGCTGTTTTGGATGTCTTCAAGGCGGATTTTAATCACGCTTATTTTCTAGGTTAATCTTAAGGGAAAAGTAAATTCCCTTAAGGAGTTTTTGAATTCCCCTAAGGGGGCGGAGCGTTCCCCACTGGGAAAAGTAAATTCCCTTAAGGAGTTTTTGGATTCCCCTAAGGGGACGGAGCGTTCCCCACTGGGAAAAGTAAATTCCCCTTGGTGTATTTAGGTTTCCCTTAAGGGAATGTTGCGGAGTCCACTTGCGAAAGTAAATTCCCTTAAGAAGTTTTTGGATTCCCCTAAGGGGACGGAGCGTTCCCCACTGGGAAAAGTAAATTCCCTTAAGAAGTTTTTGGATTCCCCTAAGGGGACGGAGTATTCTCCACTGGAAAAAGTAAATTCCCTTAAGAAGTTTTTGGATTCCCCTAAGGGGACGGAGTGTCCTCCACTGGGAAAAGTAAATTCCCCTTGGTGTATTTAGGTTTCCCTTAAGGGAATGTTGCGGAGTCCACTTGCGAAAGTAAATTCCCTTACGAAGTTTTTGGATTCCCCTAAGGGGATGGAGCGTCCTCCACTGGAAAAAGTAAATTCTCCTTGGTGTATTGGGAATTCCCTCAGGGAAATGTTGCGGCTCCTTCGGGGAAAAGCAATAAAAAATCCCCGGAAAAACCGAGGATTTCATTTATCTATTTTAGAAAAATTTACTCCAGTTATTATTGCAATTCTTTGATTTTCGCATTGATCTCAGCTGTCTTAGCTTCGTCCTGCATGAAAACATAATAGTTTTTAAGATTTGTTAAAGCGTCTGCATTTTTCGGCTGTAGGGCAACTGCTTTCTCCAAATAAGGCAATACCGATTTCAATTCTGCCTTGATCTTATCCACTTCGGTGTTATATTGCGCCTGTGTCAATTTTCTGTTGTTGTTTACGACATTAAGCTTTTCACGTGTTTTGTTCATCAACGTGATCGCTAAATTTGTATTGGCTTCAAAGAAGTTCGGATCGATTTCCAATGCTTTCTTATAAGCCGCAATTGCCGCTTCGTCATTTTTTGCGGATGACTGTGCAATTCCTAAATAATAGTTCAAACTTTTGTTTGAAGGATCTTTCGCCAATTGGGCAGTGATGGCATCAATAGTCTCTTTTTCGTGACCTGTAATCAGATTCAATTCGATATTTTGCGTCATTGCCGCATTGTCATCCGGATAAGCCTCAGCAGCTTTCTTCGCGTATTCCAAAGCAGAAGTCGTGTCTTTTACATTTAAATACAATTTAGGTAGATCAACCATAATTGTTTTATGTGAAGAAAAGTCTTTTCTAGGGATCAGTTCTTTGTAACGCTCGATTGCATTTTTATAATCCTTGTTGGACAATGCTGCTACACCGCTATAGTAAGTCACCAATGTGTCTCCGGGAAGGTAAGTCAATGCTTTGGTGAATGAATTATAAGAATCGGCATATTTCTGTGCCTGATACTCTTCAGCACCGATATTGAAGTTATATTGTCCAAGAATTTGCTCAGCCACAGTGATGTTCGCTTTGTTGGCACCATCAGTATCCAATTGTTTTGCTTTGGCAATACCATCTTCTGCTAATTTTGCCAGTTCAGTGGATTTATCTATAGTTGATAGGTTTGCGTTAACGAGAGCATAAACTGTCCAAGCCTCTGCATTATCTTTTGTTTTTTCGTTGATAACAGCAGCGTCGATGGCTTCTTTTGCTGATTTAAGATTAGGCAGGCCTAATTGAGCAGTACCCGCTTCTTTTAATTCCTGAAATTTTGCAAGACCAGTTTTTGCCTTTTTTACGTTACCCGTTTGGGCGAAAGAAACTGATGTAGATACAGTACCTATTGCCGCTAATAATAATAGAGATTTTAAATTCATATCTATTTAACTGTTAATTGATTCAATAATAAGTTTACCCTGTCTAATTGTGAGGCATCATCAATAAGTGTATAATATTTTGCCAGTGCCTTCAAGGCATTTACATCATAGGGTTTGATCTCGTTTGCTTTTAATAGATATTCGACCGTTAAATCCTGAATATCTTGATTCGTCGGATCTTTTAATAGCGTTTCAAGATTAATTAAGCCTAGTGCCAAATTAGATTCATAGTTGTTTGGATCTAACCGCAATACATTATTGTAATACTCTTTTGCTTTTTTTAGATCATTTGCATTTTCGTAAGAATAGCCGGCAATGTAATTTAATTCAACATTTTCAGGCTCCAGACGAATGGCATCAGCAATCACATTCAATATGGCATCATACGAACTGTTGGCTGAATACACATCGATCAATCTAAAAAGTATCTGCTTATTCTCAGGGAATACAGCATGACCTTTTTCTAAAACGTTTAAGACATCCTGTTTAGTACCTCCCAGACCATAAATTTGTGCTAATTCCAGAAAGTAGCCCGGCTTAGGGTTTTCTCCTTTAATGAGTTCATCATAATATTTGATGGAATTCATATAATCTTTGTTTTTTCCGGCGAGTACCGCGAGATTATATTTGAGGTCGCTATTCTTAAAACCGAGCGAGTCTATGCGAAGGTAAGCCTGGTATGCTTTATCAAACTTTCCGTCCTTTAAAGCAGCACCGCCTTGATAGGAGATGGCACCAGCAAGATTTTGACGGATATAATCCATCTCAGCCGGAAAATTTCGACGTGCTTTTTTCGCATCCAGCAATTTTAATGATTTGATGGATATGTCGATAGGGTCTAATTTATACTGCTGTTTTCGAGTTGAATCCGCAACTGCCAGTGAGCTATATACCAAAGCCCTCAGCAGGTTGTTGTTGACAGATGCCGAATCTTTTTTGGATTGGAATGCAGCATCTGCAAACTTTCTGGCGTTTTCAAGATTTTTAAAATCGCCAGTTTTGGTATATAAAGCAAAACTGTTGCTGCCCTCTTTCAAATTTGATTGGGCAGCAACAGTTAAACTACTTGCAGATATGAACAATGATATCAGTAAGTTTTTCATTCAGTTTATTCTTCGTTTGAATCTATATTTTCTCCAGAAGTTAATCCTTCATTATCCGCTTCTGTTGAATTTTCATCGCCAGACTCTTCATCCGATTCTTCTTCGCGATCTACTTTTGTGATCGAAGCGATCTCGTCGTTGTCTTTCAGGTTAATGAGTCTTACACCTTGTGTTGCACGGCCCATGACACGTAATTCTTCTACAGCTATCCGGATAACAATACCTGATTTATTGATGATCATAAGGTCTTCTGCGTCTGTAACGCCTTTTATGGCAACCAATTCACCTGTTTTATCAGTTACATTGATTGTTTTGACACCCTTACCACCACGATTTGTAACCCGGTAATCTTCGATATCCGTACGTTTTCCGTAGCCTTTCTCCGAAACCACCAACACCGTTGTTTCTGAATCATTGACACTAATCATGCCAATCACCTCATCACTTTCGGAAGAAAGGGTAATACCACGAACGCCTGTTGCTGTACGGCCCATTGGGCGGACGGTAGACTCATTAAAGCGAATAGCTCTTCCTGAGCGCAGTGCCATCACAATTTCGCTGCTTCCTGTAGTCAAACAAGCTTCGATCAATTGATCACCTTCGTTGATGTTGATCGCATTGATACCATTTGCTCTCGGGCGGGAATAGGCTTCCAAAGACGTTTTCTTGATGGTACCTTTTTTAGTACACATGATAATGAAGTTGTTTTCCAGGTATTCCTGGTCTTTCAGGTTCTTCACTAAGATAAAGGCCTTAATTTTCTCTTCCTTCGGTACATTGATGATGTTTTGAAGTGCACGGCCACGCGAAGTACGGCTTCCTTCAGGGATCTCAAATGCACGCAACCAGAAACAGCGACCTGCTTCGGTAAATAGGAGCATGTAGTTGTGCGCCGAGGCTGTAATGATGTGTTCGGTGAAATCCTCTTCACGCGTGTTTGTTCCGATTGATCCACGGCCACCACGACCTTGACGTTTATATTCGGATAATGGCGTACGTTTTACATAGCTGTTATGGGAGATTGTGATCACGATTTCTTCGTCATCAATAAAGTCTTCCATACGCATGTCTTCGGCAGAATGAACAATCTGCGACCTACGTTCGTCACCATATTTTTCTTTGATCTCAATTAACTCATCTTTGATGATCTTCATGCGGAGCTCTTCGTCTGCCAATATAGATTTCAAATAGTCAATTGTTTTCATCAATTCAGCATATTCTTCTTTGATCTTATCACGTTCCAGTCCTGTCAGACGACGCAAGGTCATATCCAGAATAGCACGGGCCTGGAGATCGGATAGACCGAATTGCTCCATCAATCCAACACGTGCATCCTCAGGTGTATCGGAGTTACGGATTAATTTGATGACTTCATCCAAATGATCCAGGGCGATCAAGTATCCTTCCAAGATATGTGCACGTTTTTCAGCTTCCGCCAATTCGTAACGTGTACGTCTGACGATAACATCGTGTCTATGCTCAACAAACTCACGAATCATATCTTTTAGATTCATCAGTACAGGTCTTCCTTTAACTAAGGCGATATTATTGACTGAAAAAGAAGTTTGTAGCGCTGTATATTTGAATAGGTTGTTTAAAACAACATTGGCGTTGGCATCACGTTTAATGTCATAAACGACACGCATACCAGTACGGTCAGACTCATCGCGGATCGCCGAAATACCTTCCAATTTCTTTTCATTGACCAAATCGGCAGTACGTTCGATCATATTGGCCTTATTCACCTGGTAAGGGATTTCGGTCACAATAATCTGTTCTTTTCCGGATTTGGTCGTTTCGATTTCGGCTTTAGCACGCATGACAATACGGCCACGGCCTGTATTACAAGCATCCTGAACACCGGCATACCCGTAGATCAATGCTCCCGTAGGGAAGTCAGGGCCTTTGATATGTTGCATCAATTCAGGTACTTCAATATCACGGTTATCGATGAAAGCTATAGTACCATCAATGACCTCCGAGAGGTTATGTGGTGCCATATTTGTTGCCATACCTACAGCGATACCCGAAGCTCCATTGACCAGGAGGTTAGGGATGCGTGTTGGCAATACGGTAGGCTCCTGCAAGGAGTCGTCAAAGTTATTTTGGAAATCNNAGGTTAGGTACCCGAGTAGGAAGAACAGAAGGTTCTTCTAAAGAGTCATCAAAGTTGAGTTGGAAATCTACGGTGTCTTTTTTGATATCTGAAAGCATTTCTTCTGCGATCTTGCGTAACCGAGCCTCGGTATAACGCATTGCTGCAGGAGGGTCACCGTCCAGCGAGCCGTAGTTTCCTTGACCATCTACTAATGGATAGCGCATGGACCAACTTTGAGCCATACGTACCATTGCTTCGTAAACAGAAGAGTCACCATGTGGGTGATATTTACCTAATACGTCACCAACGATACGGGCAGACTTTTTATAAGGTTTACCACTGGTAACCCCTAAGTCCAACATACCATAAAGAACACGTCTGTGTACAGGCTTCATGCCGTCACGTGCATCAGGAAGAGCCCGGGATACAATGACAGACATGGAGTAGTCAATGTAAGCAGACTTCATCTGATCCTCGATATTGATTGGGATAATCCGGTCGTTTGCCGGAACAAGATTGTTGTCGTTTTCTGTTTCTTCAGCCATATGAATTTGGTTTCAATAAAACTAGTAAGCAAGCCTTTTTAATTGGCTTGCTACGCATGCGAAGTTACAAAAATTTAACCTCAAAAGCGAATGAATTGAACCCTAATATACACAAAAAAGACAATCTTTTATGGATTGTCTTGGTACTTATGCCGTATCGTTTTTATTTCATTTTTTTAAAGCGTAGGCGGATCGAATTACCGATGACAATGAGATCGGAGAAGGCCATGCTTAACGCTGCCAGCATAGGGCCTAAGAATCCTGCTGCTGCCAATGGGATCGCGATAATATTATAGGCAAATGCCCAAAAAAGATTCTGCTTGATGGTCAGTAAGGTGTGATGACCTATCTGCAGTAGCTTTTCGATAGATTTCAGATCGCTGTTCAGCAGTATGACTTTTGCGGACTGAATGGCAATATGTGTTGCGTCGCCGAGTGAAATACCGACATCCGCTGCCGTAAGGGCAGGGGCATCGTTAATGCCGTCGCCTACCATTGCCGTAGCGGCCGTTTTTTTGAGATCCGAAAGGATCGTCAATTTTTCGCTGGGTGATTTTTCCCAGTAAACATCCGCTATACCAAGTTTTTGTGCCACCCGTTCACATTTACTTTGCCTATCACCGCTCAATAGGATAGGACGGATTCCTTTATCTTTTAGGTACTGTACAAGTTCTTTTGCATAGGGCTTGATCTGATCTTCCAGCACGATACCTGCAATGACAACCTCATTGATGGTCAGCGTCAGGTCGTACCTGTTGGAATAATCTTTCCTGCCAATTTTAGCATTACAGATGGAATAGCTGTTTCCATTGGTGTCCGTGGCAAATATTCCCTGTCCTTTTATTTCGTTGACTTCTTTGAATATAATGCGGTATGACTTGATCTCCTTGAGATGCTTGCGGATAGATTGGGCAATTGGGTGGCTGGAATAACTTTCCAGCTGTGCAATGATCGACTCCACCTGCGATTGCGCTATACCAAAGGTCTGAATGGCTTTGATATTAAAATCGCCTGTTGTCAGCGTTCCCGTTTTATCAAAAACGATCTGTTTGATTTCTGACAGCTCTTCGATTGTGCTGCCGCCCTTGATGAGGATGCCCTGTTTGGCTGCCCGCCCCAGACCGACCATCACTGCTGTAGGTGTGGCCAGGCCCATCGCACAGGGACAGGAGACCACAAGTGTCGCAATGGCATTCATCAATGCCTGCTGTAGCGGCAATTGGGCAATAAAGTAGGCGATAAAAAAAGTGAAAAATGCGATCATGACAACAATAGGTACAAAATAGGCCGCCACCTTATCACCAAATTTTTGAATGGGCGGCTTTTTGCTCTGTGCGTCTTTAATCAACTGAATGATCTGATATAAAACGCTTTTAGACCCTACTTTAGTGGCCGAAATCCGGATATTGCCGGCGCTCAGCAATGTGCCGCCGATCACGGCATCATATTTTGTTTTTTCGATCGGGAGACTCTCGCCCGTCAGCATGGATTCGTCGATCCAGGCATGGCCATCCAGAATATCACCATCCACCGGAATCAGGCTTCCCGTATTCACTTTCAGAATATCCCCGGATTTGATCTCTTTAGCCCTAATTTCAATTTCGTTATCGCCTTCAATTTTAATCGCTTTAATGTCTTGGTATTTAACCAGATCTTTGATGGCGGATGTGGTTTTGGTAACAGCGCGTTTTTCAAGCACATTACCCATAAAGACTAAGGTAATAATCGTTGCACAGGTTTCGTAAAACTGATAATCGTGCCCCAGATGGTAATAAGTGCCAATAGCACTGTAGACAAATGCCGCAGTGGATCCGACAAAGATAAGCACATCCATGTTGGGCATTTTATTCCATAGCGAACGCAGGGCACTATTACCAAAGTAGAGACAACCGACAAGATAAACCGGTGTACAGAAAGCCAGCTGTATATAGGGGTCGTGGAGCAAGGGGAGAGTCACAAACATATGACTCCATAGCGGAATGGTAAAAAGTAGGCAGATCAAAAATTTGAGTTCAACGGACTTCCAAAAGCTTACTTTGCTGTCTTTATCCTTAATGACTTTATAGCCCAATGACTCGATACCTTTGACAAGCTGCGGAACCTGATCTTGGGGGATAGCGGAGAACTTTACTTCATCTGAAGCGAAATCAACGTAGATCTCCTTAGCACCCTTGTCTTCTAGGTATTTATGGATTGAAATAGCACAATTTGTGCAGTGCATTCCGGTTACGTTGAGTTCAGTTTGCACGTTGGATTCCTTCATTTAATAGCATGTAATGTCTTTAGGCAAAGATAGGTATTTCCTGATAATGCTCTTTACGTAAAGTAAAATTGTTTAGTTCCACGACTGCTTTAGCGCTACTGTACAGGAAAAAAAATCTTCGGCACCGTGGAGAAAAACGATAAATTTGTTTTTATTTGCAAATCATTAACGTTTAAAAATGACAAAATCTATTTCCTTTATCATACGGATTATTCTACTCGTTGCATTGACGGCTTCATTTGTACAATTCGAGTCTTTTTATAAGCAGCGGGAGGTCATACTGAACATGGCCTACGGACTGAATACGTTTCTGACGGCCAGTGTACTAATTTCGATCGGTCATTTTATCCTCGTCAAGCTTTACAACAGCCGCAATGAACATCAGGTTGTCCGCGGTAACTTTGTACTGGGAATTACACGTGTAGCAACTGTGGGAAATGTGTTTTTTATCATTGTTAGTTTGATGATTGCAGTCGGTATCAACCCGAAAGATTTTATAACCAGCATGACGATTGTGGCGATGGCCATCGCCGTTATCTTCAGGGAATATATCACCAATATGATATCGGGCCTGATCATTATGTTTTCGGATCAGTTTTCCGTCGGTGATCGCATTAAAATAGGGGAATATCAAGGTAAAATCGTCGACATTACGCTAGCCAATCTCGTTGTACGGGACGAGGATGATGATGCGGTCATGATCCCGAACAACTTGGTGTTTACGGCAACCCTGGTCAATAAAACATCGCAGAAATCCAATAAAATTGTTGTAAAATTTGAATTGCCGATGGATCGTGCCGTGCCTGTAGAAGTGCTGGAAGAGTACTTTAACCCCTTATTTCAGCATAATTCCAATCTGGATCATGGCCAGGGATTTACGGTGAAAATAGCTGACTTAGCCAAAGACTATGTAAAATATAAAGTTGAGGTCAGCACGATATCCTCAAGTAACCGGATTCACCAGCAGGTGCAGAGCAAGATTCTGAATGAGGTTCTTCAATTTAAGGGAACGGTCAGTTAGATCTTTCTGACTTTCACATTTTTGACAAAATGATGGCTGCCTTTTTCCAGAATAAGATCGGCGCGATAGCGGGTCGGTAAGATGTTCTTGATCAGGTTTGGCTTATTAATCTCATTCCAGATATTAACGGCCATCGCATGACTTTCTTCGGGTGACATATCTGCATATTTATGGAAAAACGAAGCCGGATTCTGAAAAGCGGTCGCCCGTAGGGATTCAAACCTGTTGGTATACCACTCGATGAGGTTTTTCTCACTGGCATGTACGTAGATCGAATAGTCGAAAAAGTCGGAAACGAAGACGCTATGTCCTTTGCGGGGGCGTTGTGAATTGACCTGTAACACATTGATTCCTTCGACGATTAAGATGTCCGGTTGTTCAATGATCTGGTGCTGATCATCGGGTAATACATCGTAAACCAGATGGCTGTATACCGGAACCATAATTTTAGGTGCTCCGGATTTAACCGCAGAAAGAAAATGGATCAGTCGTTTGGCATCATAACTTTCCGGAAATCCTTTGCGGTTCAGAATTCCTTTTTCGATCAGTTGTTGATTGGGATGGAGAAAACCATCCGTGGTCACCAGATCCACCTTTGGTTTTGAAGGCAGCATACTCAGCACCCGTTGCAACACCCTGGCTGTTGTACTTTTTCCGACAGCGACAGAGCCCGCAATACCGATGATATAAGGTAATTTACTTTCTTCTTTCCCAAAAAAACGATTTGTCCGCTGATGCAGGCTTTGGAAACGGTCAATGTGAATTTCCAGCAAATGGCTCAACGGAAAATAGACTTCTTCGATCTCCTGGTTTGTCAATGGCTCATTGAGCGCATGCAGGTTGTCAAGATCTTCGGAACTGAAGTTGTGCAATACCTTTCCATTTAGATTTTTCCAGTCTTCCCGTTTAATTGATCTAAAAGGAGAGTCTATTGCTATTTGTGGATCCAATTGCATCGAATTGCTATTTTTATTGAACGTTTATATGTTATTGATGTCCTGCTTATTTTTCGCTGTTACAGCGCACTTTTCAACTATTCAGCGGCATATAAGAACCTTCATTATCTTTTACTGCAATTGGCAGGTATTGTTGTGCGAAGATTTTTTGTGCGGACAAATATAATTAGTGTCGCCCGTTATCCCAAGAAACAATTACAAATGATTTGAAGTTATTACAATAGGATTAGTTAAGATTTTATGTACAGGACATTTTTCGGCAATCTTAAACAGTCTCTTCTTTTGTTCGTCATCCAGATTACCCTTAAAGCTAATATGACATTGTATATAGGTGGTCTGTTGCTGTTCACTGGTCTGCACTTCATGAGAAAGGCGGATAATAACTTCTTCCAGAGGCCAGCTTTTTCGGTCGGCATACATTTTTACGGTGATTGCTTTGCAGGTGCCTAACGAAGAGAGCAGCAGTGGTGTGGGATTTATTCCCTGATCCTGTCCACCCAAATCCTCGGGCTCATCGGCAATAATCTGGTGTTTACCATATTGTACGGTCGTGGTATAAGGTGTTTCACCTATGGTGACAATAACTTCATTTTCCATCATCTTAAATAAAATGGTTTGTTAGTCGACAAGATCTTCCAATAATCCTTCAATAATTAAGCTTCCGGTGGCAGGATTGGTGGCCAAGGGAACATTGTAAAGGTCGCACACACGCATCAACATTTGAATATCAGGTTCGTGGGCGTGCTTACCAAGTGGATCACGAAAGAAGATAATGCCATCTACTTTACCTTCAGCGGCCAGTGCGGCGATCTGTGCATCGCCCCCCATCGGGCCGCTTAATTTTAACTCCACTGGAAGTCCTGTCTGCCGCACATAGGAACCCGTCGTTCCCGTTGCGATAATATGAGCATGCTCCAGTAAATCCTGGTGGTCTTTGACAAAAGCAACCATTTCTGGCTTCTTGCCATCGTGGGCGATCAGTGCGATTGTTTTTTTCATCCCTATCTAATTATTTGTTCATTTGTATTTGCTTCCGATGGCTAAAAAGCCATCTTCAACAGATTTATGTGTCTATCGGCAAGTATCTTTTTACGACAGGGCACAGTCAGATTTGTTTTTTATAATATGTCTACCTGTATCTTCTAAACTTAAGCAATGCTTGTAAAATGCTATTTAAAGAAAATATAGGATATAATAATAGCGGCAATCACGCCCGCCAATTCAGCCAATAAGGCACAAGGCAAGGCATGTCTGGTCCGTTTTATCCCCACGGCGCCAAAGTAGACCGCCAGTACGTAAAAAGTTGTTTCAGTGGAACCCTGAATAACACAGGCGACACGTGCCGCAAAGTCCATAGGCCCTTTGGCATTCATTAAGTCAACCATCAGTCCACGCGCACCTGACCCGCTGAGCGGTTTCATAAATGCGACCGGCAGGGCATCAACAAAGGAAGTATCTAAACCACATAAGGCAATACCTTTGGATATTCCGGCGACCATATAATCCATTGTTCCTGAGGCTCTAAAAACAGCGATGCCGACCAGCATGGCCACCAGATAAGGAATAATTTTGACAGAAACTTCAAATCCTTCTTTAGCACCTTCAATAAAAGAATCGTAGACATTGACTTTGCGAAAAAGCGCCAAACCTATGAAAGATGTGAAGAGGCTAAACAGGATCACATTACCAAATACTTTGCTGAAGATCTCTATTTCGGCTTGTTGTAGTCCCGAGAAATAATATAATAATCCACCGATAAATAAACCCATGGCACCTAAATAGCCTAAAACGACCCGGTTGAATAGGTTTATTTTTTGATAAAGGGCAACAAGGATCAAAGCTACTAAAGTCGAAAAGAAGGTTGCGATCAAAATCGGAAGAAAGACGTCGGAGGGATCCGGTGCACCCGCTTCCTTGCGGTAAGCCATAATGGAAATCGGTAATAAGGTAAGACTGGATGCGTTGAGCACAATGAACATAATCTGTGCATTCGTTGCCGTTTCCTTATTGGGATTCAGTTCCTGGAGCTCCTTCATCGCCTTAAGGCCCAAAGGTGTTGCTGCATTATCCAGACCCAGCGCATTGGCAGAAAAATTCATTAAAATAGATCCGAGAGCAGGATGGTTCTTAGGGATTTCGGGAAATAATTTATGGAAAAAAGGCCCTACGATTTTTGCGAAGATATTGATCATGCCGCCTTTCTCACCGATTTTCATGATTCCCAGGGCGAAAGTCATCATCCCGACCAGCCCCAAGGAGATTTCAGCTCCGGTTTTAGCGCTGTCAAAGATGGAATTGACAATTTGTTGGAAGATTTCGGTATCTCCGAAAAAGATAAGTTTTACCAGGGCTACAGCAAATGTGATTAAAAAAAATGCAACCCATACGTAGTTTAATGCCATAATAGATTTAAATATGCGTAAAAGTAACCTTTTAGAATTTATCCATCAACTGGCTCCAAGGATTTTTCTTCTTATTCTGATTCTTTTCTTTGATGAGGTGTTCGATGATATAATCCAGTGTATCCTCATGTTCACTGATCAGCTTATCCGATAAGGAGATGAGTTTTTGGATATTGTTTGTTGAGGCTGCATCAAGGGAAGCATTGATACTGGATAGATTTGCCGGCTCCAGACGAACGTAATTCTGCTGTTTCCCATTGCTTCTGAATAATTGCTTGATAAAAAATTCGGTACTTTCGGAAGAGGCACTCGTCATGATGTCCACAAGTGCGGGGCCGATCTGAATGGCAAGCTTTTTCTTGAAGTGTTCGTAATTGTAGGCTGTCTTTGATACCCCGGTGCCCAAGGAAACCATAAACATATCGTTGATCTGTGTACTGTTAAAGGCTTTTAACACCTCAAGCAAGCCGCAGATGGAGGGATTCTGCGCAAACACTCCACCATCTATGAGCGGATATCTGGTATTGGATATGGAATAGATTTCGGCAACGGGAAAGAACGTCGGGGCTGCCGAAGTCGCTTTGCAGACATCTTTGAGGTAAAAGTCCCGCGCTTCGCCATGGGTGATTGCCTTCTGTTGCCTAAAAAAATGATTTTTACGGAGCTCGATGTTATAGGCTGTGATAATGCATGGCTTGATCAGGTGGCTTAACCGCGCATTTTGAAAATATTTGTCCAGCACATTAGACAAGGCGGCCGAAGAGTACAATTCACTCACCAGACCGAATTCACCCAGAAAACGACGCCATTTGGAGGTGTGGAAGATTTCTGTCCCGTGGTTGACGAATAGATTTAAAGCATCGCGGGCTGAAAACTTGGGATGCGTAGGATCCCGTTCGTCCGGAAACAATAAGATGCTTGCAAGAATTCCGCCACTGCTCGTGCCGGCAATAAAGTCAAAATAAGAGGCGATCCGCGCATTGGGATCCATTGTTTTTTTTTGTAATTTTTCCTCCAAAGCCACGAGTATCATAGCTGGGATAATCCCTCGAATACCACCTCCATCAAGGGCGAGTATGCTCTTCATACGCTAACGCTATTTTAATTCAAGATACGTAAATATAGAAAATGTTTACAATTTAGATTGCCCTTTTGAGGCGAAGGTTTTTGTAATAAAAATATAGCCGATCACGATCAGGCGTATGTTTGCGTTGGATGGTAAATGAGAGGCCACTGTTTCTTAATCGGGGATTTTAGGTTTTATTGACCGGGATATTTAGGCACTATCCTGTGGGGATATGGGAGGATCCTAAATAACAGCGGCGGATGTTAGTCCGTCGCTGTTAGTGTCATTGTATTAGTTAAACCAAGCCAGCACTTCGTCTTTACTCGGCATAGTTATGTCTAGTTTTAATTTTTTACGCATGCCGCCAAGATCATTAAAAACCTTATTTGGGTTGGCTTCTTTTAAGGCTTCGATGGTTGTAAAGCCCATTTTTTGTAATGCCGGTACCCAAGCGGCAGGAATACCTTGCTCTTCATAGTCCTTCACGTCCGCAACTTTTGTTACCTTTTCAGGGCGCATCTGCGGGAAGAACAATACTTCCTGAATAGAAGCATTATTGGTCAGAAACATAATCAGGCGATCCATACCTATTCCTAAACCGGAAGTAGGTGGCATACCATACTCTAAAGAACGCAAGAAATCCTGGTCAATAAACATGGCCTCATCATCCCCCTTCTCTGAAAGTTTCAATTGATCTTCAAAACGTTCGCGTTGGTCAATTGGGTCATTCAATTCGGAGTAAGCATTGGCAATCTCTTTTCCACAGACCATTAACTCGAAACGTTCTGTTAAATCCGGATTATCGCGATGTTTTTTGGTCAATGGTGACATCTCTTTCGGATAATCGGTGATAAATGTTGGCTGGATGTAGTTGCCTTCACATTTCGCACCAAAGATCTCGTCGATCAATTTGCCTTTACCCATTGTTTCGTTAACGTCGATACCCATACCTTTTGCGGCTACACGGATTTCTTCTTCGGTTTTGCCGGTGATATCAAATCCTGTGAATTCTTTGATGGAATCGGTCATCGAGATACGCTTATATGGCGCCCTGAAATCAATTTTATGTTCGCCAAAAGTTGCTTGTGTGGTACCGTTTACTGCAAGTGCACAGTGCTCCAAAAGGCGTTCTGTGAAATCCATCATCCAGTTGTAGTCTTTGTAAGCCACATAGATTTCCATGGCCGTAAATTCGGGATTATGCGTGCGGTCCATTCCTTCGTTACGGAAGTTTTTGGAAAATTCGTACACCCCGTCAAAACCACCTACGATCAGTCTTTTTAAATAAAGTTCGTTCGCAATACGAAGGTATAATGGAATATCCAATGCATTGTGGTGGGTGATAAACGGACGTGCTGCGGCACCTCCGGGAATAGACTGTAAAACGGGTGTTTCTACTTCCATATAACCGGCGTCGTTAAAAAATTGACGCATGGCATTAAAAAGTTTGGTGCGTTTGACAAATATATCCTTATTGGCAGGGTTTACAATTAAGTCAACATAGCGCATTCTGTAACGTTGCTCCGGATCCGTAAAGGCATCGAATGTTTTGCCTTCAGCGGATTTAACCACTGGAAGGGGACGTAAGGATTTGGATAATACCGTAAGTTCCTCTACGTGTACTGCAATCGCTTCAGTCTGTGTCGTGAAAACATATCCTTTGACACCTACAATATCGCCGATATCCAATAGTTTTTTGAAAACAACATTGTAGAGATCTTTATTTTCATCAGGGCATACGTCATCACGCTTAATATAAGCTTGAATACGGCCGGTAGAATCTTGGATTTCAAAAAATGAAGCACTTCCCATCACACGACGGCTCATAATGCGGCCGGCAATGGTAATGTTCTTATAATTCAATTTATCTCTATCGTAGTTTTCTAAAATATCGGCAGCATGTGCATTGACGACAAATTCATTCGCTGGAAAAGGCTCGATTCCCATATCCAACAACGATTGCATCGCCTGTCTTCTAAGTTGTTCCTGTTCGGATAATACAGTACTCATTCGGTCTGAATAATATTTAAAATGTGAAAATCATGCAAAAATAGCCATTTTTTTCAATTCTTTTTATTGATTTTTTTTGAAAAGCGCTGTAGCGAAATACAAATGGCGACCGTTAAAAGAAGAAAAATAGTTAAATAGTGATATTAAGCGGGGACATTCGACTATTTGATTTTAAGTTTTATAATTTTATTTTCGTTATTTGAAGCTTAATATTTAAATAGTTTAAGTGGGAATTATTCAGTCATATTTTTATAACAAGAAGCTATCATCTTTACATGATGCCTTGGAACGTTGCTTTCGAAATCGCGAGGACGGCAAGGCTTTTGTCTATAAAAAATATTATGGCTACCTAATGGCAATCATCATCCGCTATGTCAAACAGGATGTCGATGCCGAGGAACTTGTGAATGAGAGCTTTGTCCGGATTTTTCGAAAATTGGAGTCCTTCAATAGGGATATTGATGCGGAGAACCTCGAAAAATCGTTTCGGGCATGGATCGGTCGAATTGCTGCAAATATCTCAATTGACTTTCTGCGGAGCAAAAAACAGTTGTATTCCGTTGAAGATATGGCCGAAGGGGATATGCATACGCCATCGGTGCAATTGGATAGCCGCTTGGAGGTAAATGAGATTTTGAGCTTGTTGGATCAGCTCCCCGAAATTCAGAAAACTATTTTTAATCTCTATGAAATAGAAGGGTATTCGCATGATGAAATTGCCCAAATGCTAAATATACCGGATAGTACATCACGTACGTACTTGACAAGGGCAAAGCAAAAACTCAGAAAATTATACTTGGACTATACAGGTGTAGTGCAAGAAATAAGATAAATAGTGTTGTTACCATGGAAGGCAATAAGAAAAAAGAATTGATAGAAGAGATCATTGGGCAATTAAAAGACCATGAACTACCTTATCGGGAAGGTTCCTGGGAAAAATTTGCATCAACGCATGAGGTAGCAACACCACCTTCTTCCGCATGGAAATATTGGAGTGCGGCTGCCGCGGTACTTTTATGTTTTGGTGCGGGCTATTGGGGGTTGAAAAATAATTCTGCGGTCATTCCATCTTCGCCGGTTGTAACCCAGCAACAGAAAGATAGTGAGGTGCTCGCGGACAACAAAGATTTAAAGGAGTCTATTCAACGTTCGTTGTCCGATGTGACCGGGACACAGGGATTGAGTGAACAGGAACTGATGCGTGATCGACCGTTTACCTATTCGAAAGTGGAAAGTCCTTCTGCTGATGATAGTCAAAAACAACGGTTTGTCTTATTTGATGGAAAAGCAGTAGGCGGGAATAATATTCGTGTATCAAATAATCTTGCCGCTTTAGGTGCGGGGCAGAACATGCAATTGCGCAACAGTACCCTTTCCGCAAGGATCAATCTGGATGACCCTACAGTTGCTGTTTCGTCGGCTATCCTGGGGGCAACAAAGGTTGGTGCGCCATCCAATTCAACTGTGGCATCAACAAATTCAAATACCGTTTCATCCTATACACAGACACAGCTTGAAGCTGCACGCCTTTCTGCGCTATATGCTGGGCAGCAGGGAAATGGGAAGAGTGCTGTCGGTCTGAGAAACGGGAATGATCTTGACAGCAAATGGGAACTGGGGGCATTTGTATCACCGGCTTCTACTTCGGAGAGCATCACCCTCGGGGGCGGAGTTGCCCTGGCTTATAATGTTTCGAGTAAGATCAGTATCCGATCCGGTGCTTCTATCCAGCATTATGGAGCGATGTCAGGAAATACGCCCATCACACCGGCGATGGCTTCCAATTCGTTTGTTGCCGATGCCCCAAGTTATCTTTCGCAGCCCAGCAGTTTGAATAATCCTTTGGTGATGCGCACAGCGGATGCTAAAGATGCTAAAAGTAACGAACGCGTTTCCGGTAAAATCTTAACCGTGGATATTCCTGTTGATGTCCGTTATGCGATCAGTAAAAATTTCTATACCTCAGTAGGGGTTTCCTATGTCGGTGTACTGGATCAGGAACGGGCTACGATTTATGAAACCAACAATAAAGAGTATAAACAAACATCCGCAGATAAGAACGTAGATGATAAAGGTGTGAATGGGTTTGTGAACTTCTCGGTCGGACGAAAACAGAAAGTCGGCAAACTTTCCATCTCTGTGGAACCTTATTACAAACTACCCGTTGGAGGTTTGCGGTCGTCTGATCTGAATTACAGCAATGGCGGTGTGAAAATTATCACCAGCTTCTAGTACAAGTTGTCGAAAACGTAAAAAGCGGATCCTCCCGGAGTTGAGCAGTCCGCAAAAAACTGAGGAGTCAGTCATAAAGGAAAAGCCCTTGAATTTCAATTCAAGGGCTTTTTTATGTTGAATCATTGAGCCTGTTTATAGTTCATCTATGCGGACCCAGCCCATTCCTGCGGCTTTAGCACCTTCAACGCCGGGAACCCCGTCTTCATAGACCAAGCATTTTTCTGGAGCGATGTTCAACTGCGAAGCTGCAAGCAGAAACGGTTGTGGGGATGGTTTACCTTCTGGAGTGTCTCCCGCACAGACTAACGTTTCAAGATCATCCCATACTCCGATAGTATTTAGGGTCATGGACAAAGTTGTCCTTGTTCCGCCGGAGACGGCAGCAATATGTTTTTTACCTTTTTGGTACTTCAAATGCTCAACAACATAATCGACCGGTTTTGTTTTAAAAACATATTCATCTCTAAATATCGTGGACTTAAGTGTGGAGAATTCCTCGTGGTCAAAGTCGACAGCATAGCGTTTGCTGATTTCCGCAGCAACGGCTACCGTAGGCCAGCCGGCAGTTTCGTCAATGAGATTGACATCAAGCTCAACGCCATATTGTTTGGCGGCAGCTTTATAAGCTTGTTTATGTGCATCCATGTTGTCCGCCAATGTGCCATCGACATCAAATAGTAAGGCATCATAGGATTCGGCAAGAAGATTTAGTTGTTCAAATTTGCGTTGTGATTCAGGTGACATATGTTTTTAATCGTGTGCGGTAAAATTAAAAATTATAATTGGAAGCGCAAAAAACAAGCGGCCTTTCTTTCCGAGGAAAGAAAGGCCGCTTAAGCGTACTGTTAGAATTAGTACCATATGCAGCAAACCGTTGTTTGCTTAGTGTGCACTTAAGTTCTTTGCTTTTTCTTCATCGAAATTAGCTTCTAATTCAGCTAATTTTTTCTTACCGTAGGCCATTCGTGTAATCACAACGAACAAGACGGGAACGATAAAGATTGCCAAAAGTGTCGCTGCGGTCATACCACCGAATACCGTCCAGCCGATTGTTTGGCGGGAGATGGCACCGGCACCGTGTGACAACATCAATGGAATAATACCCAGGATGAAGGCGAAAGAAGTCATGATGATCGGACGTAAACGCAATTTTACAGCATCTAATGTCGCCTCATAGAGATTCATTCCGATGTCAACCCGTTCTTTGGCAAATTCCACGATCAGGATCGCATTCTTGGCTGCCAGACCGATAATGGTTACCAAACCGATCTGCGCATAGATATTATTATCTAAAGATGGTATCAACGTTAGGGTCAAAATCGCTCCAAATACCCCTAAAGGAACCGATAGAAGGATAGAGAATGGTACTGACCAACTTTCGTACAGGGCCGCCAACAGCAAGAATACAAACAGGATACATAAGGCAAAGATCTGAATGGTTTTTGATCCTGACTGCATTTCCTGTAGTGAAAGTCCGGAGAATTGATAATCAAACCCTTCCGGTAAAGTCTGTGCTGCAACTTCCTGTAAGGCTTTCAATGCATCCCCAGACGAGTAACCCGGAGCCGAGCTACCATTGATCTCGATACTTCTAAAGATATTGTAGTGGTTGATGATCGACGGCATCGTTATCAGCTCATATTTAACGAGCGTACCCATTGGTACCGGGTTGCCCATCGTATTGTTGACATAAAGTTTGTTGATGTCTTCGATATTCATACGATAAGGGATATCGGCTTGTGTAACGACACGATAGCTACGGCCATACTTGGTAAAGTCATTAACATAGCTACTACCCAAATAGGACGATATCGTCGAATAAATACTTGATATCGGAACTCCCATACGTTTTGCCTGTTCACGATTGACTTCCAATTTGTAGTTTGGAGAATTGGTATTAAACATCGTATAAGCCATTCCAATTTCTGGACGTTGGTTGGCAGCCATAAGGAATTTACCCACTGTAGCTTCGAAATCCTTGATATTTACAGTTTGTAAATCTTGTACCTGCAAGGAGAAACCTCCGGATGTACCTAAGCCCGGAATAGCTGGTGGTGTTACCGCTAATACCCTTGCTTTGGTATAACCCATGTATTTACCCATGATCATACCGGCAATATCGCTGGCCGTACGTGTCCGTGTTTCCCAAGGTTTGAGCGACACGAAAACTGTCGCACCATTGGATTTGAAGGCACGGTTCAGGATATTGATACCAGAGATCGCGGTCACATATTTGATTTCAGGAAAAGTCTTATGTAGATCGGCCTCAATCTCTTTAAGCACCTCATTTGTACGTGCGGAAGAAGAACCCTCTGGTAGCGTAATACCTGCAAAAAAGGCACCACCATCCTCGGAAGGAATAAATCCTGTTGGCTTGGTCGTAAACATCCAGCCTGTACCGATGAAAATACATAAAAGGATGATCAATACAAGTGGCGCTTTTTTTATCGATTGTTGTACACCTTTTGAATATCTGATCGTTACTTTTTCAAACCATACGTTGAATTTGTAGAAGAACTTGTTCAAACCTTTAGCACCCTCATGTACGGCTGTTGGTTTCAAAAGAATCGAACATAATGCTGGTGTCAACGAAAGGGCAATGAATGCGGATAGCATGACCGATACCGCAATGGTGATCGCAAATTGTTGATACAATTTACCGACCATCCCCGGGATAAAACCTACAGGAACGAATACTGCCGCCAAGATTAAGGCAATTGCAATAACCGGTGCTGTAATATCACCCATGGCACGGCGTGTTGCTTCTTTTGCGTCCAGCTTATAATGGTCGATATAGTGCTGCACGGCTTCCACCACAACGATGGCATCATCCACCACAATACCGATGGCCAGTACAAAGGCAAGCATGGTCAAGTTGTTCACAGAGAAACCAAACATCAGGAAGAAGATGAATGTACCAATAATCGATACAGGAATCGCCAGAACAGGGATTAAAGTTGCTCTCCAGCTTTGTAGGAAGAAGAAAACCACGACGGTTACCAGGATCAATGCTTCAACCAAGGTGTGGATAACCGAGGAAATAGATGCATTTACCACAGACACGGTCTCATAACTAATGGTATAATCGACGTCAGTTGGGAAAGATTGTTTTAATTTTTCCAAAGCCGCGACAATACCTTCTGCAGATTCTACGGCATTTCCACCTGGCGTTTGATTGATCATCATCGCAGATGAGGTCATGCCATTTACGGTAGACGATGTACCATAATTGAATTGACCTAATTCAACACGCGCAACATCCTTTAAAAGTACGATCGACCCATCTTTGTTGGTCTTAACGACGATATTTTCAAAGTCCTCTGGGTTTGAGAGGTCACTATCCGTAATAACGGGATATTCAAATACTGTCGAAGACTCTTGTGGACGTCCACCAACGCTACCACCCGGTATACGGGAGTTTTGCTCAGCAATCGCAGCAGAGACGTCGGCAGGAGTCATGCTTAGATTGGCTAATTTGTTTGCATCTAGCCATACACGCATTGAAAATGGTTGCCCAAAAGCGGTCACATCACCGACGCCTTTAACACGTAATAGCGCATCTTTTACGTATAAGTTGTTGTAGTTGGCCAAGAAATTTTCGGATCTTGTTCCTTTTGGTGAAGTTAAAGCAACCAACATCAAGATATCGTTGTTGGCCTTACGGGTAGTGATTCCCAAACGTCTTACCGCTTCTGGAAGGGCAGGCTCGGCAATCCCGACACGGTTTTGTACGTCTAGGGTTGCAATATCAATGTCAGTACCTACTTCAAATGTGACAGTAATTGTTGCTTGACCATTTGAAGTACTATTTGACGACATATAAATCATGCCAGGTGTACCATTGATCTGACTCTCGATCAGAGTCGTCACGGTCTGTTCAACCGTCTGTGCATCTGCTCCTGTGTAATTGGCTGTTACCGTTACTGTTGGAGGTGCAATAGAAGGATACTGGCTAATTGGCAACGTAGAAACAGCAATAATCCCGATAATTGAAATCAATATCGAAATAACGATTGCGGTAACTGGCCTCTTAATAAATACTTCTGAAATCATTCTATATTTTTTAGATTCTCTTAAAAATTAATGTTGTTATTTTCCTTGTGGAGCACCTTTTGCAGCTTGTTGGGCGGCAGTGGCAGCGTCGACAACTTTAACACCATTTTGGACGTTCATGGCACCATCAACAATGATTTTTTCACCATCTTTGACACCTTCTTTAATGACAACTTTGTCACCGGCTTTAATGCCTAATTTTACCTGACGGATTTCTGCTTTACTGCTATCATTAACGGCATATAAATTGAATACACCCAATTGCTCAAAAACCGCCTTGTAAGGCACAACGATTTCCTCGTTTGCTGAAGTCGTAGAAACATTCATCGTAATGTTCATACCAGCTCTTAATGCATTGGAATTGTTGGGGAAAGTAGCCCGGACTTTAATTGTTCCTGTTGCTGGATCAACAGCGCGGTCAATTGTTGTTATATTGCCTTTTCCTTCATAAGTGCTTCCGTCCGGCAATAGAAGTGAAAGGTCCGATGAAGAGCGGCTGCTCTGCATTTGAACAAATTTGCTGATATCTTTTTCGTTCACCTGAAATTCAATGGCAATAGGGCTTGTTGAAGATAAAGTGTTCAATAGGGTAGTTCCTGGATTGACCAAAGCACCTAAACGTACTTGCGATATACCTACAGTTCCTGCAAATGGTGCGCGTATCGTAGAGCGTGACAGGTTTGTACTCGCCGTAACCAACGCTGCGCGGGCAGATTCTACCTGCGCCTGTGACGAAGCGACAGCGGATACTGCATTGTCAAATACTTGTTTGGCGATCGCATCTTTGTCAGCCAATGTCTGGTAACGTGCCAAATCTCTTTTTTGACGGTCAAGGTCGGTCTGTGCTACTTGCAGGCTTGCTTTTGCCTGTTGTACTGCAGCATTATAACGTGTTCCGTCAATCTCATACAAGGCTTGTCCTTTAGAGACCACAGCTCCGTCTGAAACATATATTTTGGTAATATAACCGCTTACTTCGGCAAATAAATCTGCTTCGTTCAACGGTTTGACTGTTGCGGGATAACTTATTGTTCCCGTAACAATCTCATGTGATGCTGCGCCAAAGGTAACAGGAACAACCTTCTCAGCCTGAGCCTGTGCTGCACCTTGCTTTTTTGCATCTTTATTTCCACAAGAGGTCCATACTAAAGCCGTCCCAAGGAAGAAAGCGAATAATAATTGTCTTTTATTCATGATTTGTATTAGTTTCCGTTTGAATTGATTAATTAGTTTGGATCGCTCCAATTGCTTTTTGAACATCCAGTTTACTTGACAATAGCGCATAAAGGGCATTCAAATAGTTTAATTGTGTTGTTTTAAGATCAGTCTCCGCAGTCATGAGGTCCAAGTAAGTTTTAATCCCCTCATCATACTGCAATTTGATGGTTTCATAAACTTCTTTGGAAAGGACAACATTTTCCTGCGCTGTTTTCCAGTCATTTAGATTAGCGTTATAAGTTGCCCTGGCCATCGAATATTCTGTGTTGACCGTATTTTCCAAATTCCTGATGTCCCAATCGATGCGTTCTTCCTGCAACTTTGATTTGTTAATTTGGTGCTTGCGTTTGAACCCTTGAAAAATAGGTAACGATAAGTTCAAACCTGCAACAGAACTTGGGATATTATCATTGTACAATTTGCCAAAGCTGTTATTTCTATAATTAAATGCATAGTTATAGAAAACACTTATGTTGGGAAGATATGTCCATTTATAATATTGAGTATTTAATTCCTGAATTTTTTTGGAAGTTTGCAATTGTTGGAATTCAATGCGATTTGTAACATTGATACCGGCAGTAGTATCCAATAAAACCTGCCCTTCCATATTCGTATTGTTGAAGGAAAGTGTCAGGTTT
This sequence comes from Sphingobacterium sp. UBA7625, assembly GCF_002484085.1. NCBI lineage: Bacteria > Pseudomonadati > Bacteroidota > Sphingobacteriia > Sphingobacteriales > Sphingobacteriaceae > Sphingobacterium > Sphingobacterium sp. UBA7625. The sequence goes on along the minus strand of NZ_DLJD01000014.1, from coordinate 269,517 downwards.
TGCCCTTTATCCAAGGCAAGCAGCTGTTTTAGATAGTCATATTTATACTTACGGAGCTCAACGGTACGTTTTTCATCTGCTCTGGCATTTGCGAGGGCAATCTGAGCACGTTTGTAGTCGGTCTTATCGACTACACCGACATCATAGCGCGAATGGGCATCATTGTATTGCTTTTGCAGACGCGCAATATTTTCCTGTACGATTTTAATCTGTTCTTCTGAAGTCAGAATGTCATAGTAAGCTTTGCTCACGTCAACCACTGCGTCAATTTTTTGACTCTCCGTGTTCTGTTTGTTACTCAGGCGGAGTAAATCAGCACCTTTTTTCGCCTGCATTAACGCAGGATTTAAAATCTGTTGGTCTGCCTGCAGCGTTAAAGCGCTACTATTTTTAGTCCCCATTGGAATATTAGCACCATTGAAAAACATGGTTGGTAATTTCACATTGTGATTGTAATTGCCCGTCAGACCAAGTTGCGGATACCAGCCAGATAGCGAAATGTCTATATCTTTTTCACCTATGGACTCATCGAGTTCTGCTTGTTTGACCGAAATCTTATTCCGCAAAGCATAATCTATCAGCTGCTGAAGCGTCGCATTTGGCGGCAAGTTTTCAGATTGCTGTTGTGCAAATCCTGTATTACTCAAAAGCGATAGGGTCGCTAAGGAATAAACGATTTTATTGAACTTCATATATCTAATTAATTATTTTATTTCTATTAACAGCACCGTCCCAGATAATCTCCATCAGCTCCTTCAGATTTTGTTCAGAGAATTGAAGATCTTTGAATTTGATGTTGTGTACTGTAGACAAAGCTACCCCAATATAACTCGCCACCAACAGGTGGACATTTACTTGTTTTAGAATCTTTTTATCAATGCCTTCCTGCAAAAAATCCAGGACTTTATTCTGACCACCTACAGGTTCTTGTATTTCAGCTTTATTCTTTTCATAGTATGGAGAAGAAAAAAACTGTTCAAAAAAACTGAAGATCTGGGCATTTTCTAAATAGAACTTGACAAAATTGCGCCACACATGAAAAAAAGACGCTTTGTAGTCAAAGTCTTCTTTGATGCCATCAAAAATGTAATCATTCAGTAACGAGCGACAATGTTTGAAAAGCGCAAAGATCAGATCATCTTTAGAAGGAAAATAGTGATAGATTGTACCTATCGCTACTTCCGACTCCTGTGCAATTTTACTCATCGGCGTCCCATGGAAGCCGTTGGTATGGATAAGTTTAAGTGTGGCAGCAAAGACAGCTGCTATTTTTTCATTTGTATGCATCAATCGAACGTTCATTCGGGTGCAAAATTAACAATTAATTTGAATGCAAAATGTCAGATTATTGTTATAAATCAATAAAAGCTAAACAATTTGGATCAATACTACAATAAGGAAAAAAGATTTAAATTGTTTTGGCTTCGGGCAATTATTTTTTAGTGGCTTAATTAGAGGCATATGCTGCGGACAGGGCATAAAAAAAGGAACTTTTAAAGTTCCTTTTTTATTGACAGTTTTTCAGCTGTTTTTCTACTTCCGCCAAGGGAAAAATATCCTTGCCTTTATTGATCTTTGTGTTGATGTAGGTCAGTACGTAGGCGATATCAACCGCCGAAAGATTTGAGGCCGGCATGGTGGAATTGAATTTCTTTCCTGCGACTTCCAATGCTCCGGTAGCCCCGTACTTGATCATGCAGGCAAGTTTTTGCCGATTGCTTTCCAGGAATTTGACATCCGTCAGGGGAGGGTACAGGTTTCCTAATCCTTCGCCCTTTTCGCCATGGCAATTCTGACAATGTGTAATATACACTTTTTGACCATTGACGCTGTACTGTGCTGTTCTGATGTCAACTTCATTCTGACAGCTGATGAGCACCAGTAGGAGGGCGCCAATGATAAAACAGGTCGTAAAAAGCACGCGCATATTAGTTTTTAGCTTCGTTCAACAACTTTGGTAGGTCCTCCATCAGCTTTTTTACCTGCTCGTCATTTGTCCCGTCATAAGCACCACGGATACGTTTATCCTTGTCAATTAAGACCAGGTAGCCTTGGTGGTCGTAACCCCCGGGGGCATTTTTATCTTCTGCTGTATACACAAGGTATTGGTTGGCGATGCCATATATGTCAGCTTTTGTGCCTGAAACAAATTGCCAGTGGTCGTTGCTCACGCCCAGCTTATTTGCGTAATCTTTCAGTACATAGGGTTGATCGTATTTAAAATCTATGCTATGGGACAAAAAACGGACGGCATCGTTGTCTTTATATTGTGTGTAGATTTTCAATAGATTACGGTTCATTGTTGGGCAGATGCTCGGACAATGGGTGAAAAAGAAGTTGGCAATGTATACCTTGCCCTCAAAATTCTGGTCTGAGATCATCACACTGTCTTGATTTAAAAATTTAAATGCCGGGATGGTATGATAGACCGTATCTACGACTTGCTTTCCGTCAACGGTTTTCTCGACGGCTTCACGTTCGCCGTAAATGGGCAAGCTCGACTGACTCGTGTTTTTGCAGGAGAATAAACCAAGCAATAGGCCTGTGGCACAACAAAGTTTAATTATAGATTTCATCTGTTTTTATTCTTTTATTATCAATTCACCCGCGGGGGTATTTCCTCCAGCTACAAGCTGTTGGCGCATGGAGCGGCTGCTTTAGAAATTTTTTAATTTTTCCCGGCTTTCCTTGGAAACTTCGTCAAATATTTTTTTCATGTCTGACACCTTCTGCAGTTCAACTTCAAAATACTTAACATCGGTGCTATCTGGATTATAATCTTTCATCCAGTCCATCATATGGTCCGTCGCACTTTCCAAATTCGCTTTTAATATGCCGAGATCTTTCTTTGTAGCTGTAGTGTCCAAATCGGCCTTAGCTGCTTTAAGTGTCTTTAAGTTGTTTAAGATGGAGTCAATTTTGACTGCATCGCGGTCAAAATGGGCGATCTGAGGCATGATTTCATCATGGATTTTAATTGTTGAATCCTGTAAAGCCTTTACATTATTTGTGCCGGTGGTTCCACATGCCGCTATTGCCAAGGATGCGATAGCCATGAAAGCGATTTTGTTCATGTTTCTATTTTTTTGGTAATTGGACAAAGATATCAATTTCTTATTGCCCGAGCTTTTGATTTCTATCCGGGAATGTAAAATTCAAGTCACGAATGTAGGTTTCACAATGCACTACAGCGCATAGCTCATTATTTTTATCTTTGATTTCCAAACTCAGGTTTTTTATGATTTTACCTTTTGTACGTATAGTCTGGGTACATTCCGCTAGCAGTTCGTCCGAAAGCTCCACCGAATAGCCCACGCTGGTCTTGCCCGGTTTTTTAAAATCTATTTTTGATGATTTAAGCCAGGCAATGGTTTTTTTAAAGCCAGTTTTTTGAAGGTACTGATCAATCAGGATCGGAAATATAGGATCCGCCGCAGCAAAGATGGTCCCGCCAAACAAGGTTCTATTGGTATTGATATTGAATGGGGTCTTGTAAATTTTTACCTCGGCTCCTTTGAAGCCGGGACTGATCTTTTTTACCCAGATTCCCTGGAATAAAAATGGCGGGTAAAAGCGCAAGAGCCATGTTAATGCACGCGGACTGTATCTCATCTTGCAAAAATAAAACAATGTGGCGGATTATTTTCTGAAATCTTGGTTTTCTTCGTTCACTATGGTATTTTTACGGCATCAAAAAACCTAAAATGTCAACATTAAAAGATAAACAGGCTGAGAGCAAGAAAGTATGGTTATTGGTGACAATAGCTTCGCTGGGATATTTTGTCGATATATACGATCTCATTATTTTTTCCATTGTCCGCATTCAATCCTTTACGGATATTGGGGTTCCGGTAGCGGAGATGCGGGTAAAAGGCGAATTTGTACTTAATATGCAAATGGGCGGTTTGCTCTTGGGCGGAGTTATCTGGGGGATTATCGGGGATAAATTCGGGCGTTTAAAGGTCTTGTTCGGTTCTATTCTCCTGTATTCATTAGCGAATATTGCCAATGGTTTTGTACACGATGTCATGCAATATGGCATTATCCGGTTTATAGCGGGAATAGGATTGGCCGGTGAACTGGGGGCGGGGATTACCTTGGTTTCGGAAAGTATGCATAAGTCGAAACGCGGTTATGGAACAATGCTGGTGGCCAGTGTTGGGGTAATGGGTGCTATTCTTGCTTACTTTGTTTCCGAGGAATTCAATTGGCGCACCGCTTATTTTGTTGGTGGTGGAATGGGCCTATTATTACTGCTATTACGTGTCGGTTCCTTTGAATCGGGCTTATTTCAAGAACAGGATAAAAAGGATGTGCCGAAAGGTGATTTTAGGATGCTTTTTACAGATAGGAGCCGATTGAAACGTTATGTTAATTGTCTTTGCATCGGTCTGCCAATCTGGTTTGTGGTCGGGGTGTTGGTGACGCAGGCTCCGGAAATCGGAAAGGCGTTGGGTGCATCTGAGACTTTAAGCGCAGGCAAAGGGGTGATGTTTGCTTACATCGGAATTTCCTTAGGTGATGTTTTGGCAGGAGTATTTGCACAGGTTTTAAAATCACGGAAGAAAGTTGTTTTTATCTGCCAATTGATTATTGTTGCCAGCTCATTATGGTATCTGCTAAGTACTGGAATTACCGCCGATAAGTTTTTGATTTTGGCGTTTATTATGGGGCTTGGAGTAGGGTACTGGGCAACCTTTGTGACAATCTCGGCGGAGCAATTCGGTACAAATCTGCGGGCTACGGTCGCAACGACAGCTCCTAATTTTGTCAGAGGAGCCTTGATCCCATCGACCATGTTATATGGACTTTTAGTAAATTCTTTTGGTATTGTACCTGCGGCAATTACGATGGTATTGCTGCTTTCAGGTATTGCTATATATTCCCTCACGCAACTTGAGGAGAGCTTTGATAAAGATCTCAACTATCTCGAGGAATAACGAGCTGGATCTAAACTGGCTATTTTTTTCGGCCGGGACATTTTTTGCAACGTTTCCCTTCTTTGTATTTCTTGCAGCATTTTTTGAAACAGACGCAGGAAAAATCAGAAAAAGGATTCATTGCAGCGCTTCTAAATTGAAATGGGCTTGCTTTGCCCTCACCCTCACACGGTTCCACAAAGGATTCAATAACTTCGTTCATGGTACAAAGTTACTATTTGTTTAAAATAGTTCTAAATAAAAAATAATGTTTTTACATTTTTTTGATTAGATTCTCAATCACTTTCGGAAAATGTTGATGTTCCAATTGTTGACCTTTAAACTTAATGATATCCAGGGTATCATTGGGATCTACCTTAAACTTGGCTTGATAAATAATTTCACCTTCATCAAAGTGCTCATTGGCAAAGTGAATCGTGATACCGTGTTCTTCTTCCTTGTTGGCTAAAACAGCTTTATGCACATGGTCTCCGTACATGCCCTTACCGCCGTATTTAGGCAGGAGAGCAGGGTGGATGTTAATGATCTGATTCGGATAAGCCCTTAAAAGATTATTGGGTACCAGCCATAGGAAGCCGGCCAAAACAATCAGATCGATATTTAAATTTTTAAGAATGTTAACGATATTATCTGTGTTGTAAAATTCATTGCGATCGAATATATGTGCTGGAATTTCAAAATTGTCAGCGCGTTGAATAACGTAAGCATCAGGATTGTTGGATAGGATCAGCGCAACCTCAGCTTCATCTGAGTATTTGAAATGTTCCATTATTTTTTGAGCATTGGATCCTGAACCTGAAGCAAAAATGGCAATTCGTTTTTTCACGATTAATGAGTGTTAATAGATTTGATCGATTTAAAAATTAGCCCAAACTTACGCATTTTTTGTAAAAAAACTAAAATATTGACGAATAGAACCGCGTTTTTAGTATAATTGATTAAAATTTAATTGAATATTCATTGTCTGTTTAAAATTCTCTAACATGAAGTTACTCTGTTCCCTATTTCTTGCCTGTGGATTTTTCCTTTTTCAGCCTGTGTTTGCCCAGGCGCCAAAAACGATACCCGCATTTACATTCGAAGAGGTGTATCAGACGGGTAAGTTCAGTTCGGACAGGTTGCCTAAAACAGGCTATATCGTCCTTGATTTTTATGATCCGGGCTGTGGGCATTGTCAAAAAATGGGAGCGGGCATCGCACAGAATTTACAGAAGCTCAAAAATGTTAGTTTTTACTTTATTTCGATGAATGATAAGGTCTATGTGGATGGATTTATTAATATGCATGCCAAAGCACTGAAGGGGGCGGCCAACGTGAAATTTTTGTATGATGGCGGAACGCAGTTTATTGAAAAATTTAACCCGAGTAATTATCCCTCCCTTTATATTTATGATGGGAAAACCAGAACATTGGTGCAGCATCTTGATGGTGAAGACGATGTGAAAAAATTGCTCAAAGCCGTAGGAGTTCCGAATTAAACAATCATTGTTTCCTAAAAGTAAAAGCCCCACTGATGAAGCGGGGCTTTTACTTTATGAAACAACAGGTGTTAATCTTGCTGTTTATTGATAAAGACAAATTTTCCGTCGAACACATCCAGCCGTATGATGGAATCGCGGCTGACTTTGCCGGATAAGATTTCTTTGGAAAGTTCATTCAGAATACGTTTCTGAATGACGCGTTTCAACGGTCTGGCACCATAGATCGGATCGTAGCCGAGTTGTGCCAACCAGTCCATCGCTTCGTCAGACGCCGTGATAAATATATTCTGTTCGGCCAATTGTTTTTGGACATGGGCAAATTGAAGTCTCACAATATCAGCGATTTCGTCTCTGCTCAATGGTGTGAACATGATTACCTCGTCAATACGGTTCAGAAACTCCGGACGGATTGACTGTTTAAGCAGGTCAAATACCTCGGTACGTGTTTTTGCTATGATCTCCTCTTTATTGCCGTCATTCAAATGACTAAAATTATCCTGGATAATGTGTGAACCCGTATTGGAGGTCATGATAATGATCGTGTTCTTAAAGTTGACCGTACGGCCTTTGTTGTCTGTCAGATGACCATCATCCAGTACCTGCAATAAGATATTAAATACATCTGGATGTGCTTTTTCGATTTCATCGAGCAATACGACCGAGTAGGGATGTCTCCGTACAGCCTCTGTGAGCTGACCGCCTTCATCATAACCTACGTATCCCGGAGGCGCACCGATCAAACGGGATACGGCATGGCGTTCCTGATATTCGGACATGTCGATACGCACCATGGACTGTTCATCATCGAAGAGAAATTCGGCCAGGGCTTTAGCAAGTTCGGTTTTTCCGACCCCAGTTGTACCTAGGAAAATGAATGAGCCTATCGGACGCTTCGCATCGTTCAGTCCAGCTCTGGAGCGGCGGATCGCATCTGAAATGGCTTCGATGGCCTCGTTTTGACCCGCTACCCGTTTGTGGAGCTCTTCTTCCAGATTCAGCAGTTTTTCACGTTCAGACTGAATCATTTTGCTGACGGGGATGCCTGTCCATTTGGCAACAACATCAGCAATATCTTCCGAAGTTACCTCTTCCTTGAGCATGCGTTTGCTTTCCTGTTTCTCAGCCAGTTCAGCTTTCAGTTTCTCTACCTTTTCCTGTGCTTCTTTGATTCTTCCGTAACGCAGTTCCGCTACTTTGCCGTAATCACCGGAACGTTCCGCCTGTTCGGCTTCAAGCTTATAGTTTTCGATGTTTTCAATTTCCTGGTTTACATTGTCGACTAAGCTTTTCTCCTCTTGCCAAGAAGCCCGTAGCGTATCGCGTTCAGCGGATAGGTTGGCAATGCTTTCTGAAAGTTCCTGTACCTTTTTGTCGTCATTTTCACGTTTCAATGCTTCGCGTTCAATCTCCAGTTGCATGATACGACGTTCCAGCTCATCGACCGCTTCGGGTACGGAATCCATCTCCAGGCGCAATTTTGAAGCTGCTTCGTCAATCAGATCAATTGCTTTGTCCGGTAAAAAGCGGTCTGAAATATAGCGTTGTGACAGTTCCACTGCAGCGATAATGGATTCGTCGAGGATTCGCACCTTATGGTGTGTTTCATAACGCTCTTTTAATCCCCGAAGAATGGATATCGCATCCTGGGTGTCCGGCTCTTCCACCATGACTTTTTGGAATCTGCGTTCCAAAGCTTTATCCTTTTCAAAGTATTTTTGATATTCATTGAGTGTAGTGGCTCCAATGGCACGTAGCTCCCCCCTGGCCAATGCGGGTTTCAAGATGTTTGCGGCATCCATTGCACCCTCGCCGCCGCCGGCACCGACCAAGGTATGGATTTCATCTATGAATAGAATGATCTCTCCATTGGAATCGGTGACTTCTTTGACAACAGCTTTTAGACGTTCCTCAAATTCACCTTTGTATTTGGCTCCGGCCACCAAGGCACCCATATCCAAAGAAAAGACAATTTTGGATTTGAGGTTTTCCGGTGCGTCGCCTTTAATAATCCGGTAGGCGATTCCCTCAGCGATAGCTGTTTTACCGACTCCGGGCTCACCAACGAGTATAGGGTTGTTTTTGGTACGCCGTGAAAGAATCTGCATCACACGTCTGATTTCCTCATCCCGGCCGATGACCGGATCGAGCTTACCGGATTCAGCATACTCGTTTAGATTACGGGCGTATTTGCCCAATGCATTATAGGTAGCTTCCGCATTTTGATCGGTGACGCGGCTGTTGCCACGTAGTCCTTTAATGGCCGTCTTTAAATCTTTTTCGGTCACACCTTGGGATTTCAATAGGGTGGATGTTTTGTCCGAAGTGGCCAATATACCCAATAACAAGTGCTCAACAGAGACAAATTCATCGTTGAATTCTTTGAGGTATCCCTGCGCTTTTTGTAGCGCATTGTTGGCACCACTGCTCAGGTAGATATTGCTTCCGCTTACCTTTGGGAAGCCCTCGATTTGCTTGTCGAGCTCAGTACCAAGGTAAGTGACATTGACGTTCAGTTTTTTTAAGAGGTGGCTGACAACGTTTTCATCCACAGTTAGTAATGCTTTTAGGATATGTGCTGTCTCGATGGCCTGTTGTTGATTTCCAGCGGCAATCTCCGAAGCTTTTTGTATAGCCTCTTGGGCTTTGATTGTGTAGTTGTTAAAGTTCATGCTGTATCGCTTAATTAAAGTTTTGTTGCTGTGCTTCATCTATAACAATTGAAATGCCATTCGGGTTTTATGGGTTCTTTCGGAAAAAATGGCATTAATATTTATTGAATCATGACAAATCTTCATATTATAAAAATAATGCTGTTGATTTTGAATTATTTGTCAATGCCAAGGACAAAAATTATAGCGGTAGACTTGCATTTTTGATTTAGGCTTTCGATATTTGCAGCATCTTAAAACGGACGGCCGTTTTAAAGATTGAAAAGAAGTGAACGCCTCTTTAGCTCAGCTGGTAGAGCAACTGACTTGTAATCAGTAGGTCATTGGTTCGATCCCGATAAGAGGCTCTTCGAGTACTACTCATTAAACTTCTTTAAAAAGCCTCTTTAGCTCAGCTGGTAGAGCAACTGACTTGTAATCAGTAGGTCATTGGTTCGATCCCGATAAGAGGCTCTTTGAGCGACACTCATTAAAATTCATTTAAAAGGCCTCTTTAGCTCAGCTGGTAGAGCAACTGACTTGTAATCAGTAGGTCATTGGTTCGATCCCGATAAGAGGCTCAAAAAATCCTCAGGAATTATTCCTGAGGATTTTTTGTTTTTAATCCAGACTCAGCTTGGCAGCTATTGCTATTTTCTTCGGTATATCGGTATTATCCATTTTCTGATTGAACAGTTCAGCGCCCACACCAATGGCATAAACGGGTGCATAGGCTGCTGAATGGTTGTTGGAAGCCCAGGCGATTGAGCCCATGCGGTTCAGTATGGCGATGCTTAAAGCGGCGATTTTGTCATCACTTGCATATAGACTTTTTGCTGTCTCATTTTGATGGTCGACAAAGCTTCGCTGAAAGGCCTCTTTCAGCATTTTGTCGTCATCTGTATTTACTTTTACCTGATTATACAGCCCTGTTTGTGCCGAAAGTAAGTTTTTTAGATCATCCCAGGAAGTATTTGCTTTACTTTTGCGCAGATTACCGATTTCATTTGACAGTTCGGCATGCGATAATTTTTGGTTGGCCAGCAATTTAGTTTTTAATGTCGAGCTGCCGTTGCCGATCCCCAATCCGCCTGTTTCGTGGTCTGCTGTCACGACAATAAGCGTTTCATTGGGATGCTGCTTATAGAATTCAAAGACCAGTTCCGCAGCGGAATTAAAGTCCAGCACCTCCCGAATGGTAGTAGCAGCATCATTTGCATGGCAGGCCCAGTCTATTTTTCCGCCTTCAACCATTAAAAAGAACCCATTTTTGTTATTCAGTTCCAGCGATTGGATAGCTGCGGCAGTAATATCGGCAAGCTTTAGGTCAGCGGGCTTTTGATCTATGGCATATTTTAACGCATCAGTCGCCGTTCCCTCGGTGTTCATGAGGATAATTTTATCAGATTTGCGCGGGTATTGCGTATAGGCATCTTTTCCCTTCAAAACCTGGTATCCTGCTTTTTCGAATAATGGAAAAAGGGAGGGTGCTGTCTTTTTGTCAAAGCTTGTTTCAGGTTTTAGGAAATTGGATCCGCCGAAGAAGTCAAAATTGGAGCTGATAATTTCTTTTCCGATTTCGTAGTACATATCACGGTCAGGCTGATGGGCATAAAACGATGCTGGCGTGGCATGGTCAATGCTTACACTAGTGATGATGCCGACTTTTTTTCCCTTTTCTTTGGCTGCATAAGCGATACTTTTATAGGGTACTGTTCCTGTGCTATCCATCCCGATAACACCATTCTTTGTTTTTTTACCTACAGCAAGTGCAGTACCACCGGCTCCAGAATCGGTAACGCCGTTGGATTGTGAATGTGTTGAAGCAAAGCCAACATGGGGGAATTGAGTAAACACGAGCGGTACGGTACTATTTTTTTGCTGGGTTTCGGCGCGGTGTATTTCAGTCAGGTTGACTTGATTGAGGCCCATTCCATCACCAATCAGGTAAAAGATATATTTCGCTTCTTGGCTGAAAGCCGGAAATACCTGGATAAAGGCAAAGAGAAGGAGGAATAAAAAATGTTTTTTCATTAGCGTGATAAATAATAATAAATGACCGCAAATTAACAAGTCAGCATTAGCTAATTGTTAATTCATTATTATGAATGCTCTTTATACAGTCCCTGAGATGTGGCAGTTACTGCTGATTTGCTGTTTCTGCTAATTGTTTGATGTCTTTTACGGAGATGATGTTGACGGATTCTCTACAGTTGCGAATAGCCTGCAACATCGCCGAGGCTACGCGGGCAACAGGAAGCGCTTCGTAGTTCTTGAAAAGGCCAATGCGATTAAAGGCCTTTAATGCACTTATGCCAATCTTTTCACCTACGCGATCTGTGTTTGGACGGATTAAACCGCCGGGTTGCACAATAATCAACTTGCCAAAATCAAGTGCCTTAACATGTTGTTCTAAGCTCCCTTTCATTCGATTATAGAAAATTTTAGATCCAGCGTCAGCATTGACTGCCGACAGCAATACAAAACAGGGGATTTCATTTTTCTTGGCCAGCGCCGCAAATTGCAGGTTGAGGTCATGATCCACGCGCCACTGGGCGTCTTTGCTGCCCGCATCTTTGGCTGTGGTGCCAAGGCAGGAGATCGCGACATCACCCCGAATATGCTGTTCAAATTCCTGTAGCTTGTTGAAATCCACAATAATCTGCTGTAATTTGGGCTGTTCGTCAAATGTCTTGCGACGTAGGAGGACGATAATTTCGGTGAATTCCGCTGACTTCAATAAATCTTGCACAAGTATTTTTCCGGTTGCGCCAGATCCGCCAATTAAGACTGCTCTCATAGTGTTCGTTTTTTTGTTCCACACCAAATGATGAACAGGATCACCTGTGCATCATCGTGATATTGTTACTGTTACTAAGTCCGGGGTTTATACCGGAAGCTTAATCTTTATAGTTTGGTTTTCCGGGAGTGAAGCGTACGATGGATTGATCCAGTCGCAGGGTGTCGGCCACAGTGATCAGATCTTCCTCAACAATAAAGTTTTGATCAATGGATGTTTTTATTGTTGTAAAATCTTCTTGATCGGCGTCTTGAAAATAGAGGAGAGATTGGATGGTTGATACCGCTACGAGTTCGAGCAATTCGTCTTCACCTTCATAGCCAACATAGAAAAAATCTGCCATAATTATGCAATTTGGTTTTATACGAATATACCTTATTTAATCTTAAATCAGTTATTTTAGACCGAAAAACTTAGCAAAGGAGTCGATATTTTAATAATGGCCGAATTTGAATTTTCTTGTGGAGCAGCTTTATTTCCCTCATAAAAATGCCTTATATTTGAGGAGACCGTTTAGTTTAATTGTGAACAATAAGATTATGTAAAGATGGATAAAGAGCAGATACAAAATTGGTTGGATGAAGGATACGATATACTGCATCATGGTAGACCGGTTAAAGTTGAGGGCAATTTGTGGGATTATATAGATGGACTGGGAAGTTATGAAAACGTGTATGTATTGCGGGAATTGATTTATTGGACAGAAGAAGAGCTGGCAAATATCGGCAAGTAACAGTAAGGTCCTGAACCCATTGCTGTTGCCATAGATTCAAGACCAGTTGCGTAATCTGTTTAATTTTTAAAGAATAATATTACGTTTAAAAGCGCAACCCAATTCGATGAGCGAATCTGTTTTTGCTATGCCGGGAATGTTGTCAATTTTTTCATATAGCAATTGGCGCATATGTTCATGGTTTTTGGCTATAATTTTAACGTATAAGGTATAATTTCCCGTGATGTAATAACATTCCGTTACTTCGGGGATTTTTTTCAATTCCGCAATAATACGGCCTGAATCATGATCTTTTTCTAGGCTCAAGCCCGTAAAAGCCCCCCAGTCATAACCTAATCTTTTTTCATCCAATACAGGTTTTATGCCGGTCAATATACCTTGTTCCATTAAGCGATTAATCCGTTGATGGATCATGGTATTGGATACACCCAATGCAGTAGCAATTGCGGAATAGGCCATTCGGCCATCTGCATCCAGGTATTTTAAAATCTGAAGGTCAAATTCATCTATGCCGTTCATTGTTATGTAGGTTTAAAAGTTAATTTTAATATTTTAACGCTAATTTAGTGTTAAATTACATTATTTTGTGTTAAAAATAGTAAAAATTGTATATTTGTTATTATTTGAAAATAAAATCCAAATTATGAGTATGGTATCTAAACAAGGAAATAGCGCGGCATTCGTGGCCAAGGAAGAAAAATATGGAGCACATAACTATCATCCTTTACCGGTTGTACTGGAACGAGCAGCTGGTGTTATGGTTTGGGATGTTGACGGTAAATCTTATTTTGATTTTCTATCCGCCTATTCAGCGGTCAATCAAGGACATTGCCATCCACGGATTATTGCTGCATTGACGGGCCAAGCCCAAAAGTTAACGTTGACCTCACGTGCTTTCTACAACAATAAATTAGGTGATTTTGAAGAAATGATCTGCAAGTTGTTCGGATTCGATAAAGCTTTGGTCATGAATTCTGGTGTAGAGGCTGTTGAGACGGCGATGAAGCTCTGTCGTAAGTGGGCGTATCAAGTGAAGGGTGTTGCACAGAACCAAGCTAAAATAGTTTTTGCCAAAGATAATTTTCATGGACGTACCATTTCGGTGATATCTGCTTCAAACGATACGACCGCGACCAGTGATTTTGGCCCTTTTGTGGAAGGGATTGCATTGGTACCTTACAATGATATCGAAGCATTGGAAGTATTGCTCAAACAGGATAAAAATATTGCCGGATTTATTGTGGAGCCCATTCAGGGCGAAGCAGGTATTGTGGTTCCGGATGCGGATTATCTAAAACGTGTGCGCCAGTTGTGTACGAGCTATAATGTGCTTTTTATTGCGGACGAAATTCAGACAGGTATCGCACGAACCGGAAGCATGTTGGCGTCTTATGCCATTGACGATGTAGACAGCGCAAGCAAGCCGGATGTATTGATCTTGGGTAAGGCCCTATCCGGAGGTGTATTGCCCGTGTCTGCGGTGTTGGCAGACGATACGATTATGTTATGTATCAAACCCGGTGAGCATGGCTCTACCTATGGTGGTAATCCATTGGCTTGTGCAGTGGCTATGGAGGCATTGCAGGTCGTGCTGGATGAAGATCTGATCAGGAATGCACGTCAGATGGGCGATCTATTTCTGGAAGGATTACACAAGATTGCCGCTAAATTGGATATCATTACCGAGGTTAGGGGTAAAGGACTCTTGACCGCCATTGTGATCAATGCCAGTGAAGAAAGTGACCTGGCCTGGAATATTTGCCTGGAATTTAAGGAGAATGGTCTGCTGGCAAAACCTACCCACGGCAACAAAATTCGTTTGGCTCCGCCTTTGGTTATAACCGAAAGCCAGATCAACAGCTGTCTGGAGATAATCGAGCGATCGTTGACTAATGTGACCACAAGATGAAGAAAATGATTGAATTGATCAAAAACAGGTCAGATATCGGTGCGGGTACCAGAGGTTCTGATTTAGGAATTGATGCCATTGAGATTGCAGCAATCAACAAAGGGAGTCAGTACTTTATCAATTATCCTTTTGTGGATGTGCCTACACGGAATAGCTCCATTTATCAAAATGATAATCACCCTTTTGGTAAACATATTCAGCAGATTTACGAACAATGTAAGCAAGTGGCTTCCACCGTGGAGGACAGTCTGTCGGCTGGTAATTTCCCGCTGGTATTTTCGGGTGACCATTCTTCGGCAATGGGCACAATCAGTGGAATCAAATCGGCCTACCCAGATAAGAAACTGGGGGTGATCTGGGTTGATGCCCATGCGGATATTCATTCACCCTATACAACGCCTTCCGGCAATATGCATGGGATGCCTTTGGCGGCCATGTTGAATGAAGATAATTTGTCTTGTAAAATCAATGAAATTGATCAATCAACGCAGGAATTTTGGAATAAGCTGAAACGTATTGCTGGTCCGGCCGAGAAGATACAGCCCGCGAATTTAATCTATTTTGGTGTTCGGGATACGGAGGAGCCCGAGGATCTGCTGATTGAGCGTTTAGGTATAAAAAATTACCGCGTCGAAGAAATTCGTCAGCGGGGCATTGATGATTGTGTCGCTGAGGCATTGACCAATTTGAGGGACTGCGATATGATTTATATTTCCTTCGATGTGGATAGTATGGATAGTGAACTGATTTCAGACGGTACAGGGACACCGGTTCCCAAAGGCTTTATGCCGAAGGAAATCGTTCTGATATTGGAAGAAATCATCCGTTCGGGAAAAGTTACCTGTTTGGAGATTGTCGAAGTAAATCCCTTGCTGGACAATAAAGGAAATAAGATGGCCGAGGTCGCTTTTGATATTTTAGAACGGATAACACCTTTGATTGAGCTTAAATCCGGGTATTGACCCGTAGCACGACTTTGTTGCGAAGGGGGGCGATGCCCCTCTTTCGTTTGTGGTAGGGGCTTCGTTGCTGACAAGGTATGTCCAACATGAAAAGTGTGCTCTGTCTTATCCTGAGGTTGGGATGTAGTCTGTTCTTTGCACCATATTAAGTTTAATCGGATTTAATATTCTCTTAACATGTTTCCGCTTAAATTTGCAGGGCGATTATTTACTGCAAAAATGAGGATTTCTAATAACATTATATTTTCGGTTGTCTTTCTGGGGCAACTGCTTTTGTCACAGTTGACTACGGCGCAAGTTGATTCATTTAAGGAGATTCGGGTAATAAGTCAAAACTATCCGGATTCAGCGATTACCTTAGTCAAAAAACGTTATGCGAAAGCCGTCAATGACCGTGATCTACTACTGCAGGGAAATTGCTTACAGGCGATCGGCTGGTTGTGTGTCAATCAGGGGCATTACGCTCAGGCACAGGATTATTATTTCCAGGCGGACCGTATCTACACGCAGATCAATGCAAAGCAATCGCTAGCATCTAATTGGACAGATATTGGCGAACTCAATATTTTCAATAAACAGCATCATGTTGCGAAAGAATATTTTAACAAAGCCTTGCATGCATTCAAAGGTGAAAATGACCGAAATGGTGAAGCTTCAGTCTTGGGGAATATCGGGCATCTTTTTGAAAAAGAGGGGCATTACGATTCGGCCTTTGTCTATCAAAAGCAGGCTTTGGCGATCTATCGTGAACAGACGAACAGCAACGGTGAAGCCAAGATTCATGAAAACCTGGGCAGCATCTACGAGGATCTGGGCAAATATGACAGTGCCTATGCGCATTTTGAAAAGGCGAGAAATTTGTATGAGCAAACGCAGGACAATTATGGAAAGATTGTGGTCATCAATAACATGGGGGATATCTTTCGAAAAACAAATAAATATCCTGAAAGTATTCAATTGACTCAACTTGCTTTTCGCTTAGCTGAAAACCTGGGCGATGTCTATCAGATGGCATCAACGACAAAAGACCTCAGTAAAACATACGCTTTAAGCGGGCAGGTGGATAGTGCTTATTTCTACGCAGAACGGAGCCGAAAACTGGTACTGGAACTATACAGTGTGGATGGGGCCCGCCATACGGCTTTTTTTCAGGCACTGTATGATATGAACCAAAAGGCGGAGGAAATAGAGAAATTGCAGACCAACAAACGGATGAATTCCATCTTGTTATTGGGTACGATACTCGTATTAATTTTATTAAGTATACTTTCCTACGTACTCTATAGCCGGCAAAAAATTAAGATCAAAACCCAGATTGCCGAATCACGGAAGCAGGAAGCCGAGCGCGAATTGGCTGAAATAGCGCTCAAAAACCAACTATTGGAAGATAAACAACTCAAACAGGAGCTGACCCTGAAGGAAAAAGAACTGACCTCACATACGCTTAATCTTATCCGTAGCAATCAATTTCTGGAGGAGCTACGGGACGAGCTAAAAGCCCTGGTCAAAGATGATCGAAGGGATCAGAAGAAACCTATGCAGCGCATGGTACAACAAATCAATGAGCACATTACACAGGGCATTCATTGGAAAGAATTCATGGGTACATTTGAGCGTGTGCATCATAGTTTCTTTGAAAAATTGATCAAGCTGTTTCCCGATCTGACCGCCGCCGATATGCGCCTGATCGCATTGCTGAAAATTAATCTCAATAATACCGATATTGCAATCCTTCTGGGGATCTCCCAAGATAGCCTTCGGGTGGCCAGACACCGCTTACGGAAAAAACTAAAATTGGAACAGAGCGAGGATCTTGCGGGGTACCTGCTCCGTATTTCATAATTTCTTAACATAAAGGTAACTGAATTTTAATGGCGTTTATTTTTTATGTAAATGTCTTTATTTCAGATTTTTAGCATCTGTTGTTTCCCTCTCGTCTAGTCTAGGTTTTGGCTTGTTTCTTTCTTGTAACACCAAAGATTTTGTGAATCTGTTGCAGGCTTTCATATTTGTGGCAACAATCAAAGATTCATAATAATCTATTAAAAATGAAAAATATTTTAACGGTATTGCTTGCCTCCAGCATTTCGATCAGCGCCGCTTATGCGACCAAGATCAAGGGGAAAGTCCTGGATGGACAAACAGGGGAAGCCATTGTCGGTGCTACCGTGTTCCTCGAACAAAGTGGTCTGTCAACCAGGACGCAACTGGATGGTTCATTTGAATTCAAAGGACTATCAGCAGGTAGGGATAAAGTACATATCAGACATATGGCTTATGCCGAACTGGTCCAGGAAATTGAGGTAAAAAAGGAAAATACCCCTCATTTTACGTTTCAGCTTACCTCGAGCGAGCAGACCTTAATGGAGGTAACGATCAAAGGACAGCGCAACGGTGGTGATGACGACCCAAGCGCCCGCCGACTGGAAAAGAATGCTTCACAGATCATGAATGTGGTATCGGCCAGGGCAATAGAGATCTCGCCGGATATTACGGTGGCAAATGTTGTGCAACGTGTTTCGGGCGTCTCAATCGAACGTAATTCAAATGGCGAGGGGCAGTATGCAATTTTAAGGGGAATGGACAAACGCTATAATACGACTTTGGTCAATGGCGTGAAAGTACCCAGTCCGGACAATAAATACCGCTACGTACCTTTGGATCTATTCCCTTCCGATATGTTGGAACGATTGGAAGTCTACAAATCGCTGACACCAAATATGGAGGCAGATGCCATCGGTGGTGTCGTGAATATGGTGATGAAATCCGCACCGCGTAAACTATTCTTTCAGGCCAATTTGGCCACAGGTTACAGCCAGCGGTATTTTAACCGCGATTTTGGCAGCTTCTCCAGCGGAGCTGTTTCGTCAAAGTCGCCCTATGAACTGCATGGAAAAAATTACAATGCCACCGCCGCTGATTTTGATAAGGGCACATTGGACTATACGTATAAGAAACCGATGCCGGATCTTGTTGGTAATTTGACGGTTGGGAACCGTTACCTAAATGATAAGTTAGGGGTAATATTGGGGCTGAGCTACCAAAATCTTTACCGTGGTAGTCATTCCATTTTTTACAAATCTTCGGTCAATAATACCAATCCGAATGCGATCATCACCGAAAAGAGTGACCGGCAATACGATGAGCAGCAACAGCGCCTGGGTGTGCACAACAAGATAGACTACCGATTCAATGCCAATCATCGGCTGAGTTTTTACCAGATGTACGTGAACCTGAATAATCTGCAATTGCGCGATGCGGTCAATACAATTTATAATGGACAGTATGATCCAAGTATCGGCAAGTCTGAACTGACTTATGTGACCCGGACTAGAAAGACGGAGCAGCAGATTTACAATGGTAATCTACAGGGAGATCATCATTTTTTGGATAACCGCCTGAACTTCCGCTGGTCCGGGGTGCTGTCATCTGCCCGTAATGAAGTGCCGCAGAATACGACAATTAGTTTGGATGGTATCGAAGAGAATTTTCAACGCAGACGGACTTCGTTGGTCAATAGGTCTCCGGTGACTTATCGCTGGGAGCGGAATACGGACGATGACCGTGCCGGATATTGGGATCTTGCGTATAAGGTGCCGTTGGCGGCAAACAAACTGGAACTGTCGACCGGTGGCTTGTATCGCGACAAACAACGGAGCAGTTTCTATAACAATTACAATCTGTCTCCAATCGCCAGTGAAGCGAAGTACCAATATGGGGTGGATTTTCAGGACTATACGGGTTTGAATCTCACGGTTAGCAATCCGACGGGTGCTGTGCGGAACCCGCTGACCTATGATGCCAGCGAGAAAACCACCGCTGCCTACGGGATGTTCAACTACGAGAATGACAAAATTCAAATGATCGGTGGTATACGGATGGAGCACACTAATCAGGGGTATAAATTGTTGTTTCCGGATGGTGAAGAAAGACCGGAGGGCTCCCGGACCTATACCGAATGGTTGCCTAGTTTGACCATGAAATATCACCTGGATAGTAAGCAGCAGCTTCATGGGGCATATTATCGTGCATTAAACCGCCCGGGTTTCTATGAGGTGGTGCCATCGCGGGTATTAAATGAAGAATTCTGGGAACGCGGAAATGCGGATTTGAAACATGCACTAGCGGATAATTTTGACTTACGTTATGAGCTATTTCCGGAGCCCTCATCGCAATTTCTTGCCGGACTATTCTATAAGAGGATTAAAAACCCGATCGAATATACCTTTCAGCCTGATGAAATTCGCGGACAGGATGTGTACTATATGCCGGGTAATTTTGGAACGGCAAACAATTTTGGTGTAGAGCTGGATTATATTAAATATATCCAAAAATTCGGTGTTAAAGCCAATTATACGTATACCCATTCACGGATCACCACACCGAAGAAATCGCGGGTAATCAATGAGGTCACACAGGATCTGGATCCAATCCTGGTGGATCAGACACGGCCTCTTCATGGGCAGGCAGCACATATTGCCAATCTGTCTTTGCTTTATAAGGATGCAAACAGGGGTTGGGAAGGACAGTTGGCTGGATCTTATACGGGCTCACGGATCAATTCGGTATCGGAATTTTTAAACGCCGATTTATGGCAGAAAGGGTTTATCCAGCTGGATGCTTCCATCGAGAAGAAATTCAAAGCCGGCTGGGCGGTTTTTGCCAAAGCGAATAACCTGTTGAACACGCCCATGGAACTTTACGTAAAGGGGACAAATCCAGAAAATGATAAGATCGCCGAGAAAATAGTGGAAGGCGGCAACACGCTTATCCGGAAGGATTTATACGGTCAGAACTATATTCTTGGTTTACGTTATTCTTTTAAGAAATAACGTCTGCGCGGACTGTTTACGAGAAATAATCCCATTGATTTTAAACAAAGAACATGCCATCTGAGCGATGGCAGAAAAAAAAATTACAGATGAAAAATAACTTTATTATACTGCTCATGTCCCTTACATTGGTATGGTTGACATCCTGTGAAAAAGCAAATAGCGATGTAGACACCTCCGATGCCAATGGTAGTGCGATCGGTGAGGTAGCAGGCATATGGAGCAAAGGTACCGTGCAGCGTATCACGGGGGATATCATTATTCCCGAAGGAAAGTCGCTGACTATTGAGGAGGGTGTAACGGTACTGATGGATCCGGCCAATAAGCCTGAGATAGTTGTACTGGGCAATCTGTATGTGCTGGGTACAGCCGAGAGCCCCGTGAAATTTACGGTGGAAGATTCTTACAAAACCAAAGAAAATGAATTTGGAAAACTTTGGGGCGGTATTTTAGCGGCGCCAAGCTGTAAGGAACTGGTTTTGGATAATACGTATTTAGAATATGGTGGTGCGGTTACCTCGGATGCATCGACTTCGGTGAAGATGAGGCTGTACAAACAGAAAGCGGGGGAAGCGCTGCCTGCTTTGTGGTTTTCCAATGTCGAAGGTAAATTGATTGTTCAAAATAGTACGATCAGTCATTTTTATGAAGACTGTACTTATATTGAAGGGGGCAAGATTATCTTCGCCAATAACCGGTTCTTTTCGAATGGGGTAACCGGGGGGGAAGCGATGAATTTTAAATCGGGCTCTCTGGCAGACGTAGCTTTCAACTTGATATACAGTGTCAATACCAATGCATTGAAGCTGTCCAATTCTGGCGACCGCACGCCGCAAGCGCATATCTTCGTTTATAACAACAGCATGCTTAATACCGGTTGGCGTAGGCCAACAGCTAAAGGAGGATCCATCTGGCTGGAAGCTTCGGTAAAAGCAGAGATCCATAACAATATTTTTGCCAATACACGGTTTGGCGTTAAACGTGATGCCAAAAATCCGGAAGATAGCCGTTCGGTTTCGAGCAACAACTGGTATTATGGCTATGATCAATTGACGGTGGACCAATTTCAGGTCGGAAAGAATGATATCGTAGGCGGCACCAATGATGTCAGAGGTAAAACCGCTGGCGAGAACAATCCTAAATTTACAGCCTACCCCTTAGAGACTTCGGTCAATAATTATGTATTTGATGCAGTCTGGGATTTCCATCTACAAGGCAATTCACCGGCATTAAAAGCAGGTACATCTGCTTTTAAGCCTCATTTTAGCGATGGCTTGGTGCTATCCAATGGTTTATCGTATTCCTCGCCAAAGCCCGCGACTTATGTCGGTGCTTTTGGCACTAAATTTTAATTAACACAATAGCATGACAACTTTAAAAACAACACTATTTTTTTGTTTGGCAGCCTCAACACTCGTGCAGGTCGCCTGTAATAACCCTCAGCCCGGTACTTCCGCAACGGATACGATCAAACCGGCCATAGTTACAGAAGCAGTACGCTATGATTCCGATGATCCTGCGGTCTGGATCAATAAGACCGATCCCGGCAAAAGCCTAGTCATTGCTACGGACAAAGATGCGGATGGTGCTTTATTTGTGTACGATTTACAGGGTAAAATTGTCAAGGATAAAGTCGTTTCTAATCTGAAACGCCCCAATAATGTGGATATCGCTTATGGATTGCTTTTGGGCGGCAAACCTGTTGATATCGCTGTTACGACCGAACGTATGACCCATAAGTTACGAGTATTCTCGTTGCCGGACATGAAACCAATCGACGGGGGAGGATTGGATATGTTTGTAGGCGAGACCGAACCGGAATTCAGGGATCTGATGGGGATTGCACTTTACACATCACCGAAAGGTGAAATCTATGCGATTGTGGGCCGCAAAAACGGTCCTAAAGAAGGGTATTTAGGTCAGTATTTATTGGAAGATAACGGTGCTGGCGCCGTGAAATCGACCTTAGTCCGTAAGTTTGGCTCATTTAGTGGGAAGAAAGAAATTGAAGCCATCGCTGTGGACAATGAACTGGGCTATATCTATTATTCAGACGAGCAGGTGGGGGTGAAGCAATATTATGCGGATCCGGCGAAGGGAAATCAGCAGTTGGCCCTTTTTGCGGCCGAAGGTTTTAAAGAAGATCATGAAGGTATTTCTATTTATAAGCTGACGGATAGCACCGGCTATATATTGGTCTCTGATCAAGGGGCCAACCGCTTTCAGATTTTTAGCCGTGAGGGAACAAAGGCGAACCCATTTGAACATAGCCATTTGAAGACAGTGCCTGTTATGGCCACGCAAAGTGATGGTTCGGAGGTCGTGTCTTCCCGTCTGAATGATACCTTTCAACATGGCTTATTTGTGGCCATGAGCGATGATAAAACTTTTCATTATTACCGTTGGGAGGATATTGCAGGAAAGGACCTGAAAATGAAATAATCTTTCGGGAGAATTGACAATGCATAAATGGCAACAGCTGTAAAATGGATATACAGCTGTTGTCTTTGTTTTTGATAATGTGTTATTGTCATAATTTCCTTTACGATCCACATTCTCCATATGCTGACCGAAAGAACCATGTTAGCCGCAGCGTACTGTTTTCACTCCGGGGCAACAAGCTTTCATCAATCCTGCTTAGTTGCGTTTTGTATGCCGGTTACAGGCGCTGTCTGGGAATGGATAGGAATCTTAAACCAGAAAGTTGATCCCTCAGCCAGTTTGCTGTCCACACCAATTTTGCCTTGATGTTTTTGGATAATTTCCCGACAGATAAAGAGTCCGATCCCGAATCCGGAAGCGTAACTATCGGTTGAATCATTCACCCGATAAAACTTATTGAAAATTTGTTTTTGGTGTTTGTCACTGATACCCCGACCCTGATCGCTGACCTTAACACTGAAATACGCATGATCCACAGCAATATCCATTATAATCGTAGAATTGGTCGGAGAGTATTTAATGGCATTGTCCATAAAATTAATGATAACCTGCTCGATCTTATCCCGGTCAGCCACGATTTCCACGCTTGAATCGGTCGCTCCGGTATAATGAATAAAATGCTTGACAGGTTTTAGCGAATAGATATTTTGAATGTAATTTATCAACGTACAGATCTGAAATGTATTTTTGTGAAGCAATAACTTGCCCTCATTAAGCTGAGATACATTCAGAAAACCATCAATGAGCCCCCGCATACGTATGGCTTGCTCGTTTGACCGGTGAAGATATTGTAGCCGTTTTTCTGAACTAAGCGTCTGCTCCTTTGCAAGTAGTAATTGGATATAGGCAATCAAAGAAGTCAGCGGTGTTTTGAGTTCATGGCTTGCGATACTGATGAAATCCAGCTTTTTTCGTTCCTCTTCTTTGTCGTTTGTTGTATCGAATATAGCACCATAGACAATCTGACGGTTCGAATCTGCTGCTAATTGTCCACCGCCAACAGAGCGGAGCCATTTTACTTTCCCTGTTTTTTTATCTTCTATTTCACATTGACAGTCAAAAGGCAATTGTTTGGAGACGACCTCCTGAAAGATATGGCTTACTTTGTCCCGATACTGTGGTAAGATCTGCGCGAAAAAATCGACTTCCTGTATTTCCTGCTGACCGTCAAATCCAAAGAGTTCACGACATTGATCATTAAGTTCCATTTTCCGCGATTCTACATCGATGGAGAAGATGCCAATCCCAGCTGCTTCGACGATCATTCTAAACTCCTGGTCTTTTTGTGTAATTAAGGTATTAATGGCTTCCAATTTTTCGCGCTCTGCATGCTGCTGTGTGATATCCAGGGTAGTTCCGGCAAACCATTCCGGTTGCTGGTTGGAATCAAAATACATTTTTCCTTTGCAGTGGAGCCAGCGCAATTTTTGATCTTTGGCCCCAATGGCGCGGAACTGCACATCGTATACCCCTTTATTCTGGTCAATTAATGATTTTTTGACTTCTTGATCTATCTTGGTCCGGTCATCGGGATGTATATAGCGTAATACCTCCGTGTAAGGGGCGGTTTCACCATGGACAAAACCAAATAGTTCACGTGTACGCTCATCCCAATGCACGACGTAACTCTTGCAATTTAAGTTCCAGGTGCCCATTTCGGCAGATTGCAAGGCGAAATGATAATGTTCTTCGCTTTCGATGATCTTTTTCAGGGCGTCTCTCAGCTTTAGATTTAAATTTTTGGCCTCCCTGTCCGGTAATGGATATTTGCTTAAACTTGTTATGGCTTGGACATTGCCGCCAAGGCTATATTTTGGTGTCAATAAGTCTTCCAGGAGCTGCTGTTCAATATTATTTTTCTCCGTTACCTGTTGCGCCGCCGGGATAGGATCGGGTAGGAGCATCATTGTGTGATATAGTCCATAGATTTCTCCGTCGGCAGAGATTAATGGCTGATAGTCCATCCTATAATTGGATGTGCCGGGCTCTCCTGCGGGGTTAAGTTTGATGGTCAGGTGTTCTTCAACCGGACCTTTGGGGTTGGACCATACCTGTTTTAACCTGGAGACACATTCAAGTAACTCCTGCTGCTGAAGGGAGTCTTCCAGGCGTTGTCCAATTGCACTTTTATCGCAATTCCACAGTTGTAACATTTTCGCACTTGCATAGGATATATGAAGATCCGGGCTATCGTAGATTGCACAGGCTCCCAAGGAAGAATGGAGTACAGATAAAATATCTTTGTCGGAACGGATCATAAAGTGTCAAAAAAATTAAATACCGTTTAGTTTAAAACAAATATTGTTCCCTTTCCGTATTCTTTCTATACTTTCTTTGAATTTTAAGTCAAATGTAGTATCTTTTTTGGATCAGGACTCCGATAGAATATGGATATGAAGTCCTTTGAATGGATAGAATTTTGTATCTTTATTCCGTTTGTACCGGTTTGGAAAGAACACAGGAGGGGGAGCTGGGGGTACAAGTTGTTTCCTGATCTTTCCAAGGTAAAAAATGCAGCTGAACTCCATGGTGGCATACTGTTCGGATAAAAAACAAAAGATATATTTTTATTAAATACTGTAAATGATGAGTAAGGTTAAGATACTGTTGGTTGAAGATCACATGGTCGTACGTAATGGTATTAAATTGTTATTGGAGTCTCAGGAGGGATTTGTTGTCGTGGGTGAGGCATCGAATGGTGATGAAGCGCTGCAACTTCTTACTAAGGAGTTGTTGCCGGATATTATCTTAACGGATATCAGCATGGATCATATGGACGGTATGGAACTGCTGCGGATCATCAAGTCAACATATCCGTCCATTAAGGTTGTCATTCTCTCGATGTTAAACCAGATTCATTATGTTATCGAAGGTTTTGGACTTGGTCTTTCGGGATATCTGCTTAAAAATGTGGATTATAACGAGCTTCTTTTTGGCCTGAATCATGTGGCCAATGGGGGGAGATATGTCAGTGAAGAAATCAGTATGGCACTGCTGGATCAGGTAACTTCCGGTGAGAATTATACGGATTTACCGAATCGTTCGTTATCGGACTTTGATATCAGTGAGCGTGAACTGGAGGTGCTGAAATTAATTGCTGACGGTTTCACAAATGTTGAGATTGCCGACAAAATCTTTTTGAGCAAACGCACAATAGAAGGACACCGGCAGAGTTTGATTGAAAAAATGAACGTAAAAAATACTGCGGAACTGGTTAAAGTCGCATTCCAGTCCGGCATCTTAAAATAACGCCGTTCATGCCTGCTTGTCTCCGGGTTAACTTTTGTTTTGCGACAGCTGTGTTGATTTTCGCTTACTGTTGATGACAAGTAGGGCCGATCCGATCAGGACAAATGGTATACTGAGGAGCTGTCCCATATTTATGAACAATGAACTCTCAAAATCTTCCTGATTGATTTTTAGGAATTCATCCATAAATCGAAAAGAAAATAATAGGATCAGCAAGAGTGCAAAGCAGTTTCCGATGTTGTTTTTTAGGATAGGTTTTGTCTGGAGGTAATTCAACAAAAGGAATAATAATAGACAAAATAAGGCTTCATAGAGCTGTGCGGGATGCCGTGGGATTGGGTCAATAGCCGTGAAGACAAAAGCCCAGGGGAGCTTTGTCGGGGTGCCGATCATTTCCGAATTCATCAGATTCCCCAGTCGGATACAGGCGCCAGCAATAGGAACAACCAGTGCAATTCGGTCGGCTACCCATAGGAAAGAAAGTTTCTTCTTCCTGGCGAAAAAGAAAATAGCGGCCAAAATACCAATTCCACCGCCATGACTGGCCAGACCACCTTCCCATATTGCAAAGATCTTTAAAGGATTGCTGAAATAATACGATGGGTCATAAAATAAGACATGGCCCAGGCGTGCCCCTATTACTGTTCCCAGGACAATATATATACTCAACTGATCCAGAAACTCAACCGGCCGGCCTTCTTTTTTAAATAGGTTCCATAATACCCTGTAAGATAAAACTATTCCCAGTAGCCAGAATAATCCGTACCAACGTACAGGGTGGTTGATGATCGGTATGGTGAAGATATCACTGCTGACATCCCATGTGATGAAATTTAATACGATACTGCTTGTCATCAGGGCTACATGTTTTGCGTTTATATGATGAGTATGCGCTGGCGTCTTTTTGTTACAGAAAATTATTGAAATAAATCCCGCAACTAGGCTATTTATTCAGAAAACAGGCTATTCATGACGAATATTGATGCAGAGGATACGCTTATTAATTCGTCTGATTTACTATCTTTCGATCCAGTATGTTTGTTTGTGAATAGGAGCTATACTTAAATATCAGGAAAGTTAAATATTTTTGAATCCAGATATATTGTTTTGTTCGGAATATTCCGATATTCGGTTACTTGTTGGCGGAGCAATGCGAGCCTTTCGAAAAGAACAAAAGTAAATTAATAAAGATGTTGATGAAGAATTACGGAACCCGAGCGTTTTACTGTCTTATGGCACTTTTACTGCTCGTCCAGCTCTTTTCTTGTCATCAAAATAAAAGCCGAGATCCGAATAAGAATACCGTAATACCCAACGATTCACTTGAGTTGAGTTATGAAAATGTGCTATTGGCCTATCTTTCGACACAGGATTTCAAAAGTGCCGCTGTTGTAAAGAAGAAGAGAAATGAACTGCTTAAAGACGGCTACTTTGAGCATTCTCCTTACCATTCTATTCTGTTGGCCTACGAATATTTATTGGATGACAATATAGATTCTGTTGAAATTGCCTTAAAAAATCTGGAAGGACAAAAGTTGTCTCCGGATTTAGCAGTTTTAAAGGACTATCTGGGGATTCGTGCCAATTTCAGTTTTCATGATGTGACGAGCGGAACGATGGTGGCACAGATTATTGATGCAAAGGAGTATGCCCTGGCACATGAAAGTGTATTTACTTTTCTGTTCTATAATCTATTGGCCAATGCTGAATATCGACAGGCAGACTACCGGCAGGCATTGAAAGATGTCGAATCCTGGTATCATTATCATCCCAATAAGACGGACCCGCATGTCTCTGAGGCCTATCAGGAGATGAAATTTATGCAATATATGGCCTTGCATGATTTTGAGAAACTAAAAGGTACTTTGGACAGTTGCCGGCATTATGCCAATGCAACAAAGGACTCGACCATTATCATGCGCATGTACGATTTACAGGCACAGTATTATTTTAGTATCAATAACAATCCGAAAGCGGTAGAAGCATCCCGAACATATTTCAACTATCTACAAGCCTCCAATACACTTAATCCTTATGTATATGCGAATCTGGGCAAGAACTTCCTGAACAATAATCAGGTGGATTCGGCCATATTTTATTTTAATGCCGGTCTCCGATTTATCAAAAAGCATAAGATGAAGCATAATAAGATGTTTTATTATAAAAATCTACAAGTAGCTTATGCTTTAAAAGGAGACTATGAACGGGCATATTTTGCACTGGATTCAACATTTCAAGATTATAAACAGAGTACGCAGCGGATTGAAGCGGAAAAAATCAACGAGATCAATACAAAATACCAGACGGAGAAAAAAGATCAGGCGATTACGTTGCTACGAACCACGAATGCCTTCAACCATAAGATCCTGATGCAGCAACGCTGGATATTTGTGATTCTATTGGCCCTGGTATTCAGTATTGCATTTTTTATCTATTTCAGAAACAAACAGAGATTACTACAAAATATCAACCAACGTATTCTTGCGGAGAATAGACAGCTTATTCTGGAACAAAAAACCAGACAGAACCAACTTAATCCACATTTTATATACAATGCCATTGCCAATCTACAGGGCTTAATCAGCAGCGAGCAGAAAGCTAAGGCCAATCAATACCTACTCTTATTGTCCCGTCAGATTCGCGATATCCTTGAATTAAATAGGGAAGAATACATTTCGTTGGACCAGGAAATTAAATCATTAAATAATTACATACTTTTACAGCAGATGCGTTATCAGGATGTATTTGACTATCAGATCAAGACAGGCGATCTGGATCCGGATGATGTCATGATTCCACCAATGATCATACAGCCATTTGTGGAAAACGCAATTGAACATGCGTTTAAGAACTTGCCTTATATGGGGCAACTGACCATTGATTTTCATGCAGATGAAAATCAATTGCATGTCAGCATCTGTGACAATGGCTGGGGAATGCAGGTCCATAAAGAACAGGTTTCGCACAAGACGTCCTTATCGCAAATCATTACAAAAGAGCGGCTGGAGCTGTTGTTTGCGGATGCAGATCCGAAAGCGCGGATTGAAATAACGCCAAATTATACCGATGATCAGCGTGGTTATAAAGTCGAAATTTATATTCCACTTGTTTTATATTTTAACTAAAAAATCAATGTTATGAAAGTTTATATTCTTGAAGATGAGTATAATATATACTTATATATAAAGTCACTCCTGGATAGCATTCCTTATGTTCAGATCGTTGGCTATAGCCCTTCCATTGCTCAGGCCGAGCGGGAATTACTGGCCACTAATCCCGATTTGATTTTGGCGGATATTCAATTAAAAGATGGCTCGAGCCTGTCTTTTCTGTCCGAGCTTAAGTTGGATATTAATACGATTTTTATTACAGCGTTTAATCAATATGCCATTGAAGCACTGAATATTGGTGCCATCGCCTACTTATTGAAACCTTTGGTGCCTGAGCAATTTATAGAAGCAATTGAAAAATGCTATAAAAAGAATACGGAATACAGGTTTAATAGCATGCAGTTAAATATGGCCGAGAATTATTTGAAGGCACCAAATAAACCCAAAAGGATTGCACTGCGTACCTTTGAATATACACAGATCGTGAATATCGACGATATTTTATACTGTCATGGCGACAAAGGCTATACCACATTTTACATCAAAGACAACAAACCGATGATGGTTTCTAAAGTACTTAAACACTTCGAAACCATGTTGCCCGACACCGAATTTATCCGCTGCCATCAATCCTATCTGATCAATGCAAACTATATCAAAAAATATTTTAAGGATGGTCAATTGGAAATGGCAGATGGCAAAATGATTCCGGTAGCGACCAGAAAGAAGGATGTTATCCAGCAGTTTCTGAGTGATTTCTGATGAAAATATAGGTTTCTTTTGGAATGAAAAATGGACTTATTCTACTTTGTAAGGTTTAAAAACTAAAAAATATAGCGACTTCGTTTTAATACTAAATATTTTAGTATTAAATTTGCTTAAACTTAAGACGGAGGTGGCTATGCAAACAAAAGAAAAACAAGCTTTAATCGGCCAATTGAAAAAAGACTTGCTGGTATGGCAGGGAATAAAGCAAAAATCAGCTGATGTGCTTCCAATGGGTCTTGGCCCATTGGAGGAGGCTTTCCCTAACGGGATTTTTCCCAAGGGAGTGATTCATGAATTTGTTAGTTTTGATCGGGTAGGAGGTGCCGTTTCTTGTGGTTTTATAGCCGGCTTGTTGGGCAAACTGATGCGAAGCGATGGCATTTGCATTTGGATAAGTGGCTTTCATACGTTATTTCCCACGGCTATTAAATCTTTTGGTGTCGATCCAGAAAAGGTCATTTTTGTCCGTATGGGCAGGGAAAAGGACCTGTTATGGGCAATGGAAGAGGCGCTGAAATGTGAGGGAATCACAGCGGTACTGGCGGAGATACATCAATTGGACTTTGTACAGTCGCGGCGTTTGCAACTGGCTGTGGAGAAAAGTGGTGTGACAGGGTTTATTCTGCAGCACAATCCGAAGCTATTGGGAGCAACAGCCTGTGCCGCACGCTGGAAAATTAGTTCGCGACCTAGCCAACTGGAAGATGGACTACCGGGAATTGGCCATCCAAGCTGGGATATCGAGTTACTTAAAGTGCGGAATGGAAATCCGGGGCGATGGCAGATGACATGGACTGCGGGCGGTTTTGAACCTGTTGCTAAAACAAGATCGCTTCCGGAAGAATGGGAACAATCTTATGCTCATCTGGGACTGGCATGAAAAAGCGATTTGCCTCCTTATGGTTTCGCCATCTAAAAACAGATTGGATGACTGTTGGACAACCTCAGCTCAAAGAAATCCCCTTTGTATTGGCAATTTCTACGCATGGCAAGCTGATCGCCAATGCCTGTAACGCCCTGGCTGAGCAGGAAGGTGTGTATCCAGGTTTGGCCATTGCGGATGCTAAGGCTTTTTTACCTTCCTTAAAAGTGGTCAATGAACGTTCGGGATTAACCGAAAAGTTGCTTCACAACATTGCCCATTGGTGTATCCGGTATACACCGCTTGTGGCGATAGATCTGCCCGAGGGGATTATTTTGGATATCAGTGGTTGTGCTCATCTTTGGGGGGGAGAAGAATCTTATTTACAGCATATCGTCTCCCGGTTTAAACAGCATGGTTATGACGTACGTGTAGGTATTGCGGATACGATCGGCACCGCCTGGGCAATCGCACGTTTCGGAAATGGAAATGCCATTGTGGAGGGGGATAAACAGTTTGATGCTATATTGGATTTGCCCCCACAGGCACTACGGCTGGAGGCAACTGTACTGCAACGCTTACAAAGTCTTGGATTAAAAACAATCGGAAGTTTCGCGCGCATGCCGCGCACAGCTCTGCGTAGACGTTTTGGAAAAGATTTAGTATTCCGCCTGGATCAGGCCATCGGGGATGAGGATGAATTTATTGTTTCTATAAAACCTATTTTTCCTTACGAAGAACGTTTGCCCTGCCTGGAGCCCATTCGTACAGCCAATGGCATTGAACTTGCCCTGCAGCAGCTCTTAAACAACATCTGTAAACGTTTAACTGGGGAAGGTAAGGGTGTTCGGGAAGCGGTGTTACAATGCCATCGCGTGGACGGGAAAATAGAACAGATCAGTATCGGAACCAATCGGGCGACAGCACACCAACAGCATTTATTTCAGTTATTTGCCCTGAAAATCCCACAGATAGAACCTGCATTGGGCATTGAACTGTTTATATTGGAAATTCCCAAAGTTGAAGAGGCAGACCCTGTGCAGGAGAATTTATGGAGCCATCGTATCGGACTGGACAATCCTGTGGTAACCGAATTATTGGACCGTCTAAAAAGCAGAGATCCCGCCTGTGAAATTTCACGCTATTTGCCTGCGGCACATTATTGGCCTGAACGGTCCATGAAAATAGCCCGTTCAGCACAGGAGGTACCCACTGTTGACTGGCAAATTGACAGACCTCGTCCCACCCGTTTACTGAGTACCCCCGAACCGATTATGGTCACAGCGCCTATTCCGGATTATCCGCCCCTGTTTTTTCGGTACAAGGGGGAAGTCCATACCGTAAAAAAGGCGGATGGGCCCGAGCGTATAGAGCGGGAATGGTGGATAGATAAGGGGGAGCATCGTGATTACTATGCTGTTGAGGATGAGAAAGGACGACGATTTTGGCTCTATCGCTCGGGGCACTACGATGACCGTTCGCCCAATCAATGGTTTTTACATGGTTTTTTTGCATAATGAGGGGATATTGTGAATTACAGGTGACCAGCAATTTTAGCTTTCTGGAAGGAGCTTCCCATCCGGAGGAGCTGATGGAACGTGCTGCACAATTGGGGTATCGGAAAATTGCGGTGACTGACCGGAATAGTTTTGCAGGGATTGTTCGTGCCCATACCGCCGCTAAAAAACACGGGATCACTCTTATCCCGGCCTGTCGTCTGGACCTGCAGGATGGTCCAAGCTTATTGGCTTATCCAACGGATAAGGAAGCTTATGGACGGCTGTCGTCCTTATTGACCGTAGGTAATCTGCGCGCCGAAAAAGGTAAATGCGCGCTCTATAGATCCGATGTTTATCAGTATCAAGAGGGTATCAAATTTATTATTTGTCCCCCTGACAGATTAACCGCCAGATTTGAGCTTGAAGCGGAATTTATCGCATTTGCGACGGAATACAGGCAGCAATTGGGGACAGCTTTGTATTTAGGTGTCAAACGGCTCTATCGTGGTGACGATGCAAAGCTTTTATTCCGCATGCAGCAACTGGGCGAAAATCTTGCTATCCCTCTTGTTGCCTTGGGTGATGTACATTATCATATTCCCGAACGGCGGGAGTTACAGGATGTTTTGACCTGTATCCGGGAGAAATGTACGATCCGGACCGCCGGATTTAAATTATATCCCAATGCCGAGCGTTATCTGAAACCTATGGCGGAGATGGAGCGCCTGTTTAGGCCATATCCCGATGCTATCGCCAGGACAATGGAAATAGCAATGGCATGCTGTTTCTCGCTGGACGATTTAAAATATGTGTATCCGGATGAATTGTCATCCAATGGACGTACTGCACAGGAAGAACTGGCCTATTTGACCTGGAAGGGGGCGAAGAGCAGATTTGGTGACCAGATCCCCGCTACCATCCGTGATACCATCCAGATGGAACTTGATTTTATCGAACGGAAAAATTATGCTTCTTATTTTCTGACCGTCTATGATTATGTACGTTTTGCCAAGGAAAGAGGTATTTTGTGCCAAGGACGCGGTTCGGCCGCCAATTCGACCATTTGTTATTGTCTGGGTATTACCTCGGTCAACCCCGCTGAGTTTAGGTTGCTCTTTGCGCGGTTTATGTCTGATGCCCGGGATGAACCACCGGATATAGATGTTGATTTTGAACATGAACGCCGTGAAGAGGTGATCCAGTATATCTATGAGAAATATGGGCGCAACCGTGCGGCTATTGTGGCCACAGTGACGCAGGTACGGGCTAAAGGGGCTGTTCGCGATGTTGGAAAAGCGATGGGGCTATCCATGGACACCGTTGGCCGTCTGGCGGGTGTGGTAAGCAGTCATTGGGATGAGAACATTGATCTTGAACGTTTAGTGGAACAGGGATTTAATCCCGAAGATCCGCATTTACGTAAAGTGCTTGAACTGACCC
Organism: Sphingobacterium sp. UBA7625; assembly: GCF_002484085.1. NCBI lineage: Bacteria > Pseudomonadati > Bacteroidota > Sphingobacteriia > Sphingobacteriales > Sphingobacteriaceae > Sphingobacterium > Sphingobacterium sp. UBA7625. The sequence goes on along the minus strand of NZ_DLJD01000014.1, from coordinate 235,842 downwards.
ATCAGTATATTGGGTTTCCAAGGCAACTGGGCCAGCATACAGGCGGATTTGTCATCACACAGGGCAATCTTCATGAACTCTGTCCGCTGGTAAATGCCCGCATGGATAACCGGACCAACCTGGAGTGGAACAAAGATGATCTGGAGGCGCTGGGTTTCCTGAAAGTGGATGTATTGGCATTGGGGATGCTGACCTGTATCCGGAAGGCTTTTGATCTTGCCAAAAGACATTATGGACTGGACCTAACTTTGGCAGGCATTGGGGCTGACCATGACCCGAAGGTGTATGATATGATCTGTCATGCCGATACACTGGGCGTATTTCAGATTGAGAGCCGGGCGCAGATGTCCATGCTACCGCGGTTAAAGCCAAGGGAATTTTATGATCTGGTTATCGAGGTGGCCATCGTACGTCCGGGACCGATACAGGGGGATATGGTACATCCTTATTTGCGCCGGCGTAACAAAGAAGAAGGCGTGGACTATCCCAAAGAGGAAATTAAGGCGATTCTGGAAAAAACCTTGGGGGTTCCGCTTTTTCAGGAACAGGCCATGGAGATTGCAATTGTTGCGGCTGGATTCACACCCGCTGAAGCAGATGAACTGCGCCGTAGCATGGCAACTTTTAAAGCAAAAGGACAGGTGTCGTTTTTCAGGCAGAAGATGATCGATGGCATGGTGAAGAAAGGGTATACGGAAGAGTTTGCCGTGCGCGTCTTTCGGCAGCTGGAAGGATTCGGAAGCTATGGATTTCCGGAAAGCCATGCGGCCTCTTTTGCACTGCTGGTCTATGTCTCTTCATGGATAAAATACCATTATCCTGATATTTTTGCGGCTTCTCTGCTCAATAGCCAGCCCATGGGATTCTATCAGCCGGCACAGATCGTAATTGATGCCGGGCGGCATGGTGTGAAAGTTCTCCCCATAGATATCAACCATTCCCTTTGGGATAACACACTGGAAGGTGATATGGGCAAACAGCATGCCCTGCGCTTAGGGCTTCGTCAGATTAAAGGCTTTTCGGAAGAAGAGGCCCGGGTGTTGACCAAAGGGCGTAAACAGGGGTATTCGACGATCACGGCAATGATGGAAGCCGGATTATCCCTGTCGGGACTGGAGCGCTTAGCCGAGGCAGATGCCTTTCGTTCGCTTGGCATCGACCGTAGACGGGCACTGTGGGAAATCACAGCTTTGGGTGATCGTCCCATTGGCATATTCGAAGGGAAACCTTCAGCATCAATTGCTGAAGGGCAGATTGAACTGCCTTTGTTGCGCCCCAGCCAACATGTCGTAGCGGATTATGCAAGGACTGGGCTCTCTATCAAAGCACATCCGGTGAGTTTCCTACGTGACAAATTAGATCTGCTCCATGTGGTTCCAACTGAAAAACTAGGGCTGATTAAAAATAATATGCCTGTTAAAGTCTGTGGATTGATTACCGTACGGCAGCGTCCGGGGACTTCCAAAGGTGTGTTATTTGTTACCATCGAAGATGATACCGGCTTTGCAAATGTGGTCATCTGGAGTAAGGTATTTGAAAAATACCGAAAAGAGATCCTCCGGGCGAAATTATTTATGGTTGCTGGGAAAGTGCAGGTTGAAGGTGAAGTGATCCATATTATTGCTGAACGTTGCTTTGATATGTCCGGTTTATTGGCAAATCTGGCAGAAGAGGATGAGCGCGTAACACATGTTTTTTATAAAGGACGAAATTTTCATTGATCTTTCATTTATTAATCTCATTTTTGAACTGCGTAAAGCAAGTACGACAGCTGGAATCAACTGAAAAGAACATAAAATTAGATGAACAAAAATATACTCGTTAATAAAATTGAAATCGAAAAAGAAATCATCATCGATTTGATCAAACAGGATAATCGTGATGGAGCCATTGATTTGATCGCCAATCGTGCAAATGTAAAATTTAAAACGGCTCGTGATATTGTTCAACTATTTGACGAAGGCGATATAGATCTTTTCGATGGTAAAGACCTGTTTTTAGTTGATTACGACGAAGTGCCCAATAGCGAAGTTTCAGCCGGAAGAGAGCCTGAACCGTCTTCTTTTTTGGAAGTAGAACGGGACAAAAGCAAGGGGGCGGGGAGTAAGAAAGGCTTAATAATAGGTTTAGCTGTACTGGCCTTAGGTTTTGTTTTTTTACGCTATGTTGTTGGTTTTAACCATATCGGGCATCATTTGTCGGAACTGGGGCAGGTGTTTGACAAAAATAGCGGAGGGACAACGGCATTGGATGCTGATACCGCAGACCGCAAAGCTTCTTTGGAACCCGGTGTCACCAGGGTCGCTGATGTGGAGGACTTCCGGCCTATCGATACCAATCTTCTTGCTCCCGAATTCAAATCGGCAGAGATGGCGAGGATTAAAAAAGCTCAATTTGATAAACTGATTCCCGCAAAGAAGTCTCCCACAGATGAAGATGCACAATTGGCTTTAATTTACCTTACAAATAAGCGATTGACAGATGTGATTATTCAGCAAAAGTTGAATATCAAAATTGGCCAATGCTATGAAAACCCTAAGAAAGAAGGCAACAAACACTGTGTAAGCTGCATGATATTACTCTATAACCGCGAGAAGAAACATTGGCAGGAGGCTCCTGATGGGGAGAATTTCCTGGACAATGCCTATGATTTTTATCTTCCCGAGGGAGGCGATACATGGGAAGCCAAGTCTTTAAGCATGCATATCCCTTATGACTACGCGCTGTTTAAAAAATACGAACCAAAAGACTAATGTAGTCTTCTCATTTTTACGCCAATATTTCATTGGTATTATTACACTTCACAGTCCTGCTTTTGCTGAGCGGTAATACAGTTACCCTTCTTTTTCCCAATTGCTGGTAAGCAGACAATACAACAGGCCACCAATAGCAATAACAAGATGGATACCGTAGTAGCAGCGCCGTATGCTGTCGTGATATTGTTCAGCCTGAAAAATGGATTTCCATTTTCATGTAGGAACAGGCCAACAACAAAGGCAATACCGAGACAAATGGACAGTTGTTGTACGGTAAGGTAGATCGCGGATCCTACGCCGATCAATTCTTTGCTGACATCTTTTAAAGCTAAGGTCATCAGGGATGGTAGTACGCTGCCGCAGCCAAGCCCATAAAAGAAAAAGAGCAGATGAAGCTGATCGCTTGCGACACTTACTTCATTGAGGACAAGTAAATGAAGAAATAGTCCCATAACCATTATTCCCAATCCGGTGATTACAACGGCTTTGCCATGGTGTTGAATAAACCTGCTGACCATCAGGCTGGCAACTACGTAACCTATACCCTGATAGACGAAAGCGATGCCTGTCATTGTTGCTGTATAACTTTTCTCATGCTGTAGATAATTGGAGTTAATAATGAAATAAGCATCCTGGACCATATAATAGGCTAATGCTGCAATCAGTCCCAGATTGAAAATCCTGTTGTGGAAAAGGGCGAAGTTAAAAAGTGAGTTTTGTCCCGTTTTGTACAGTTTCTTCTGCTTTTTTAGGAATAACAGTGTAAAGATAAGCGCAGCTGCCAGCAAGAGTATCGACCAGATCGGCCAATGCAACTCAGGACCCATGACCAACGGAGATATTAGGCCCATCAAGAGTATAAATAAACTCAGCATCGGTATAAACGAAATCGTGGATGTAGGGTTTGGCTGGTCCCGGGGAACACAACAGTAAGCGGCGATACAGGCGAGGATACCTATTGGGATATTAATCAGGAAAATAAGGCGCCAGCTTTCATGGATCCAGGACTGATCGGGAAGTAGTCCCCCGAGCAGTTGTCCGATTACGGAGGCAATACCTGCGATGCTACCATATATCCCCAGGGCCATAGCTCGCTTAGAGGCGTCTTCAAAAAGCAGCGTGATCAGAGCGATACCCTGTGGTACCATCATGCCTGAACTAATCCCTTGCAGTAACCTGCCCAATAGCAGAAGGTAGATATTGCTTGATAGCCCACATAAAACCGAAGCAACCGTAAAACCGGCCATACCCATGACGTATAATTTCTTTTTGCCAAAATAGTCTCCGGCATTGCCCGCATTGATCAGCAGGCTGGCGTAGCCAATAATATATAAGATAATGATCCACTGGGTTGCACTATTGCTCAGGTCCAGAGACTGTTGTATGGTCGGTAGGGAAACATTGATAATGAATAGATCGATGACAAACAAAAAGATGCCAATGGATAGGATACAAATGTGAAGCAAATCTTTAATTCGGAAGCGCATATAGCCAAAGTTTTTGATAATTTTATAGTCAAAAGTAGTTTGGATATTTTTTATAGTCAAGTAGTTATAAATGATGTACTTAGTATGGTTTTATGAACTAATGGTCAGTATGAGGTGATTATGGATGAAAAAAAAAGTGAATTTTTTGGAAGTTGTTGTGATGTCAATGGTATTTTCAAGATCATTGGCGGAAAATGGAAGGTTTTACTAATTAAAGCCATTGCAAAAGAATGCCCTAAACGGTTCGGAGAATTGCGAAGGGAGATGGATGATATGGCACAGACCACATTAACCGTCCAATTGCGTGAACTGGAGCGCGATGGTATCCTTTGCCGACAGATTTATGCAGAATCACCACCGCGTGTAGAATATAAGCTGAGCGAAATGGGTAAGACTTTGCTGCCGATTATTGAGCAGCTGGATGAATGGTGGTTACACTATAAAAAGAGATGATTTATGTGACCTGCCTGGATTGTTTTTTTGTATCCTTTACGGTTCCGAGTAAAACAATTGTGAGTATTATACATGCGGTACCCATCCAGTCTGTAAAGGCAAATGGGGTGTTAAGCCATAATACCGCCAGCAATGCCGCAGATAGGGGTTCAGCGGAGGCAAGGAGACTGGTCTTTTGTCCACCGATTAATTTCACGGCTGTGAGATAGGCATAAAAGGGGATTAGCGTTCCAAAAATAACGATAAACGACGTATAAGCATAGGTCTGCATATCCCAGACACCAGCTACGTCCCAGGGAGCTCTGACAAAACAAAATGCAACTCCGCCGATAAGCATGCCCCAGCCGATGACAATGGTTGACTTGTACCTACTTAGAAGATCAACAGGTTGTAAGGTATAGAAGGCAAGTGTTACTGCAGACACCAATCCAAAGAATAGGGCGATTCCAGAGATCGAAAGCGTGCCCATTTTACCATGGGTAACCAATAGAAAGGTACCTAATACCGCCAGTATAATTGCCAGGCATGTTTTGCCGTTTGGAAATTTTCGCTCTTTTAATGCAATATAAATGGCGATCATGACTGGGCCGGTATATTGCATGACCGTTGCTGTAGCAGCATTGGAATAGTTGATCGCCGCAAAATATGAATATTGAACGGCGAGCACGCCGACAATACTAAATAAGAGCAGATCAATAGCATCTTTGCGCTTGCGCCAGATAGACCATAGGTCGCTGCGGTTGTTTATTCCTGCAAGAATTAAAAGAAAGGCACCGGTTATCAACATTCTTATGGTAATAAGCCATTCAACATTGACGCCTCGTTGCTGAAAAAGAAATTGACCAAAAGTTCCGGAAACACCCCAAAGTATGGCTGCACTAACAGCCAATAAAAAGCCTTTCAAAACTTTATTGCTATCTGTATTGTTCATCTTAAACGTTAATGATCTTCTCGGATACCGTGCTATAATATTACTTCATTGTCTGTCGTTCCGGTGGCTAGGATGTCAGCGATACTCTTTAATGTCCGTTGAGAAATTTGGGTGAGTGCTTCCGTTGTGAAAAAAGCCTGATGTGCCGTTACTAAAACATTTGGAAAACTCATCAATAACTGGATGGTGTCATCTTCTATAATGGTTGCGGAGAGATCTTTGAAAAATAGTTTCTCTTCCTGTTCATACACATCAATTCCCAATAATCCTATTTTATGCTCTTTCAATGCACTAATGGCATCATTTGTATGAATAAGATTGCCCCGGCTTGTATTGATGATGGTAACCCCGTCCTTCATTTTTGCCAGTGATTCTTTATTGATGAGGTAATGGTTATCTGGTGTAAGCGGACAATGCAATGAGATGATATCGGAGTCCTTAAATAGCTGATCCAGACTTGTATATTGAACACCGGCTTTGATCAGGTCCTGATCAGGATACAAATCAAAGGCGATGACCTCTGCACCGAAGCCTTGGGCAATCCGAATAAATGCTTTCCCAATTTTACCTGTTCCGATAACTCCAATCTTCTTCTGATGGATATTGAAGCCCAACAAGCCATTTAAGGAAAAGTTTTGTTCACGGACACGGTTATAAGCTTTGTGGGTTTTTCGGTTGAGTGTCAATAACATGGCCATCGTATGTTCAGCAACGGCTTCTGGAGAATAGGCTGGCACACGACAGACCTGGATACCGAATTCTTTCGCGGCCGCCAGATCGACATTATTGAAACCTGCACATCGCAGGGCAATCAACTTTATGCCTTTCTGCGCAAGGACTTCGATGACCTGTCGATTCAACTTATCATTGACGAAAACACAGACAACCTCTTCGTTTTCAATTGCATTGACAATATGAGGGCCAAGATGGGTTTCATAAAAGCTGAATTGAAAACCGTAGGTCTCATTTTCCCGTTCAAAAAAGACTTTATCGTAAGGTTTGGTTGAGAAGAAAGCTATTTTCATAAAATTGTATTTCCTATGTAAATATACGGTATTAATTTTTTATCCGGTTTAAATTCTATCGAATAAATGGGGTTAATTCTTGTAAAATGCCCAATAAAAGCGCTAAATTAGTTTTGAAATCACATAAAGTTATCTGATTTAACTTTTGGACATAAAAATCACTTCATCATGAATTGGTCTACTCAAATTACAGCGTTATTAGGCACAGCATATCCGATTGTACAGGCACCGATGTTTGGGGTGACGACGCCTGAGATGGTTGCAGCAGCTTCAGCAGCCGGCGCACTAGGGACATTGGCACTGGGAGACTTACCTTACGAAAAATGTATCGCTGCCATTGCAGCAACAAAAAGGCTGACCGCACTGCCATTTGCCGTTAATATCTTTGTTAATAGCATACCCGAGGTATCCGAAAATCTAAGATCTCACTACAGTAAAGTTCGTTCATTTATAGCGACACTGGCTCATCAGCATGGGTTGGAGGTGGAGCTGCCAAAGTTTGAGGACATTCATCTGACGGATTATCGGGAACAGATCTCGGCCATTATCGCAAGCGAGTGCAAAATCGTTAGCTTTACTTTCGGCAATCTGGATGAGCCGAGCATAGCTTTATTAAAGGAAAATAATACACTTCTTATCGGTACTTGCACCTCAGTTGCTGAAGCGCTGATCCTGGAGGCATCAGGTATCGATATTATTTGCGTGCAGGGACTGGAAGCTGGGGGACATCGTGGAAGTTTCCATGCGACCGCCATTCCGCGGATTGGCGGACTTTCTTTGTTGTCGCAAGTACATGATCATGTTGACAAACCACTGATTTATGCTGGCGGGATATATAATGCCCGAACGTTGCTTGCCGCAAAGCAATTGGGGGCGGCAGGTTTTCAGGTGGGCAGTTTATTGCTTAAATCCAGGGAAAGTGCGTTACTTGATTTTGAGAAACAACATTTAAGTCAGGTGAAAGAATCAGATATTGTATTGACCCGGAGTTTTTCTGGAAGGTTTACCAGAGCAATTACAAACACTTTCATAAAAACTGTGGATGGAACGGATTATATTTTACCGTATCCCTATCAAAATAAATTAACCAATGCCTTAAGAAGGGCGGCAAAGGCAAAAGAAAATACAGATTTCGTCGGTATTTGGGTTGGACAATCCATTCATCCCTATCGGGAAGGTTCAACCGGAGATATCCTTCAGGAGCTAATTCGGGAAGTTGAAGAGGCGACAGGTTGTTAATAATATAAGCCAATATGCTATGTAACTAAAAATACAAAGCTGCCGCAGTTTTCTAGGGATGTAGATATTGTTCTACAATAATTTATTCCTTATTCTTTTTTTATATAGAAAATGATTACATTAGAGTTAACTAAGTTATAAACAGGTTCATATGGAAATTAAAACATCTTCAAAATTTGTAGCCGAACTAATTGGAACATTTGGTTTGGTACTCTTTGGTTGTGGCGCAGCCGCTATTGCTGGAGCCAATACCATGGGAGGGCTTTCAGGGCTAGGCCTCTTGGGTATTTCAGTGGCATTTGGTCTATCGGTTGTGGTCTTTGCCTATGCCATTGGCGGAATTTCTGGCTGTCACATTAATCCGGCGGTGACGGTAGGTGTACTATTGGCTGGGAGAATGTCTGCCAAGGATGCAATCGTTTACATCATTGCACAATTTATCGGTGCACTTTTGGGGGCATTTGTGCTGCAACAGATTTTAAGCGGTCAATTAGGAGGTTTTACAGCTGGCGAATGGGCGTATGGATCTAATGGATGGGGGAAAGGTTACCAAAATGAATATGGTACCATTTCGGCGTTTTTGATTGAAGCCGTTTTAACTTTTCTCTTTCTTTTTGTCATACTGGCAACAACATCAAAGGTAGGAAACGGTACGATGGCGGGCTTAGCCATTGGATTTACATTGCTGTTAATCCATTTGGTAGCCATACCGGTTACAGGTACTTCGGTTAATCCTGCCCGTTCATTCGGTCCGGCAATTCTTGCCGGCGGCAATGCATTATCGCAATTGTGGTTATTTATTGTTGCACCATTAGTGGGTGCTGCGGTTGCTGCAGGCGTGTGGAGAGCCTTGGAGCCCAAAGATTAATCGTCATAAAAGCAAAAAAAAACGCGCAGGGACACAGGTCTTGCGCGTTTTTTTATGAGTACTAAATTCGTATCCCAATACGAATTTTAGTCCTATGTTTTTATACCTCCTGTAAATCCTTGATAAAGGCCATGACTTTTTCCTCATCGGTTGCCCAGGAAGTGATGAGTCGGATGGCGGCATAATCCGCATCGATATTTTTCCAAATATAGAATTGATAATCTGCGCTTAAGCGGTCAATAACTTTTTTGGGTAGAATTGGGAACAGCTGATTTGTGGTGGACTGTGTTAGGAAAGTATAGCCTTTTTCGCGGACCGCCGTGGCAATACGCATCGCCAGTGTATTTGCTTTCCGTGCCAGATCGAAATACAGATCATCTTTAAAGAGTTCTAAAAACTGAATGGAAAGAATACGTCCTTTGGCCAACATGGCGCCTTTTTGCTTGATCGCATAATCAAAATCGATCGCCAATTCGGGTCTATTAAAGATAATGGCTTCACCTAAAAGCGCACCATTTTTAGTACCGCCAATATAAAAGACATCGGTATACCGGCTGATTGTCGCAAGCGTTAAGTCGTTATTTTCCGCGGTAAGTGCATGCCCCAGCCGTGCCCCGTCCATATAAAGTAACAGCTGGTGGGACTGACAGAATTGATACAGAGCTTTGATTTCATCATTGCCGTAAATTGTGCCAATTTCTGTTGAATTAGAAATATAGACGATGCGTGGCTTGACCACATGCGGAGCAAGTGCATATGATGCTAATACTTCAGCGATATCCTGGGGCCTTAATTTTCCATCTACTGTTTCAGTCGTAATCACTTTGTGCCCCGTGGCCTCGATAGCACCTGTTTCATTTGCCGCAATATGTCCTGTTTTTGCACTTATTACGGCCTCATGGACACGGAGGAGGAATGAGATAACCAACAAGTTCGTTTGGGTGCCTCCTGATACGAAATGGATTGTTGCGGCTGGATTATTCAATTTCTCTCTTAAAACTGCTTTTGCCTCTTGTGCATACTCGTCCTCTCCATATCCAAGTTGTTGTACCAGATTGGTTGCAATGAGTTTATCCAAAATGCGGGGATGGGCTCCTTCCGAATAGTCGTTTTTAAAATTGTACATAGTAAGTGTTTTAGCTCAGGGCTCCTTTTAATATTTACAACAGCTATGGTTCTTTTTCTGATCTCTCGTCTCAAAAAATGGATGCCAGAAAAGCTGATCGCCGTTTGTGCATTCAAAAGTATAAATACTTCTTACTTTTTTCTGCTTTTGAACAAAAAATATCATGAAAGAAATCATTGTTAAAGCCGAAACCGCCTGCCGAGGTGATCTGACAAGCGGTTTCGGGTTTTAAAAGGGAGCGACCAAATGAAATTTTATTCTAATAAATTATAGACACGGACATAATCAATTTCAAATGTTGCCGGAAATATTGTGTCGTCGATACCTTCTTTACCACCCCAGTTGCCTCCGACAGCCAAATTGATTAACCAATGGAAATTCTGGTCAAAGGGCCATTCTTTAAAACTCTTGTTTTCATTGTCAACGTGGAAAATCTCCTGTTCATCAACAAATCCTTTGATGTAGGCTGGAGTCCAGTCGATACGATAGTTATGAAACCTGTCGGAAACGCCGGATACCTTTTTTTTACTTGTTTTCTGTGTGTTGATGCCATGATTGTATGCTTGGGTGTGTGTAGAAATATGAACCACATCCTGATCGTATCCAACATGTTCAAGTATATCTATTTCCCCTGAATTGGGCCAGTCACCATATTTCCAATTGGTAGGAAGCAGCCAGATAGCGGGCCAGGTGCCACGGCCTCGTGGTAGTTTTGCCCGGGCCTCAAATCTGCCGTAAGTGAAATCCCCCTTATTCTTACTTGTCAGCCGTGCGGAAGTATAGGATTTACCGCCTTTATTTTCCTTTTTCGCCGTAATCTTCAGGACGCCATCCTGCACCAGGGAATTTGATCGTGAAGCTTCCATATAATATTGTAATTCATTGTTTCCCCAGCCGTCATAGAGGGAACCGATATCGTAGGACCATTTACTTTTATCCGGTAAGCCCGAATAATTAAATTCATCAGACCATATCGGCACTGGCGAAAAGTGATAGGCTCTGCCACTGGTCTTATTTAAAGTTGATCTCACATAAAAGGGGATATTTGCCGTCGCAACATTGTTATTTCCATCGCTTGCATATACAAACAACCGATAGGCACCTTCTTTGGAAGGAGCAGTTAATGTACCCTTGTCATCCGCACTATTTTTGATAAATCCGGCTAGCGCCTGTGGCCGTTCTTCACGGTCACCACCTTCTTTAAGGTCAGTGCTCTCCTGGAGAAGTTCCCAGCGTATCCTTAATTTATCCCCGTCGGGATCCCGTACAAAGACTTCCACGGGATAGGTTTTACCAGATTCAAGATAGATGAAATCTTTTGCCTGCCTGTTGTCCAACAAAAAGGAATCCAGCTGTGGCGCCCGATTGTCTGGCCATTTGCCCGACCAGAGGTAATGCATCACATCGACAACCTCATTTTCTTCGCCAGCTTCGGTGAACAGTCCATACCAGGTCGGTGTACGTTCCTGCTTCTGTCCCCACAGAAAGACATAAGAGCCCAGACAGTTTTTGTCCTGACCGATGGAGGCTTCGTATCGGCTTTTGTAAACGGCTGCTTTCTCGTGGCTGGTTTCTTCAATCGATGCACCCCAAGGTGTTTGTAGGCCTTCCCAATGGCCCGTAGGGCCCCATTCTGTCACGATATAGGGTTTGTTCCAGCCTGTTTTTTGCAATTGTTCAGGTACGGAGGCAAGTCCGCCATACACCTGCACGGCAAGAAGGTCCAATGCCGGACATTTGCTTTTAATATAATCAATTTCCTTTTGATTTATACCGGCGAGCATGGTGGTAACCAAGTGATTGGGATCTAATTCATGGATCATTTTGGCAATGCCATTGACAGCATCCCAGACCTTGGGATTACTGTAATGCAAGTTGAGTTCATTGCCGATTCCCCAAGCCAATAGGGCCGGATGATCTTTGTATTTCAGAATCACTGTACGCAGGTATTCTTTTTGTTCTGCAACCGCCACCGGGTCATTGTAATCGAAGCCATGCCGTTCTGTTTTCACGTCGAGACCCAGGGTTACCGTAAGTCCCAGCTGTTGTGCTTTATTTAGGATTTCATCTGCTTGGTAAGGGCTCCATGTGCGTATGGAGTTGCCTCCATACGCTTTTAATTGTTCCATATTGCTTGTTCCGCCCGCCCCTCTGATAAAGTAGGGCTGCCCGTTGCGCATGATTGTAAAGCCACCGTCGACCTTAGTAATTGTTGTTTTAACGGGTTTCCCTTGCTGTCCCCATCCGATGGGAAGGAAGAGAAGGTTGAGCAATAGGAAAGCGAGTAGTCTTCCTGCTATCATCATTTATCGAAAGTTAGGATTTGCATCTATTTGAGTTTGTGGTATAGGGAGGAACTCGCTTACACCGGGAGTGAATTTTGCACCGAATACTTCTTTTGCCCGTCCTGTACGGATCAGGTCATTGAAACGCTCGCCCCACCATTCACAGGCAAATTCGGCGCGGCGTTCGTCCAAAATCTGGTTTAAAGTGACATTTGTAATTGCTGTTAGTTTGGCACGTTCACGGATCAGACGAAAAGGCTCATCACCATTTTGTCCCTTTCTGACTTTGGCCTCTGCATTTAATAAAAGTACATCCGCGTAACGTAGTATACGCACATTATTGTTCGCCCCATATTCCATTCGACCTGCCGTCATCTGTGATTTTGGAAGATAGGCTTTGCCGTTGAAATATTTGACACCGAATGGATTCCCATAGACAACATCGCCGCTTGGTGTTGTTGCCGTAGTTGCCGGGTTGCCGTTGATACCGCAGTATAAGATTGTCGTTTTTAGCCGTTCGGTTTCGCCTCTATTGGTTAAGAAATCAACGATATTCTGTGAAGGTGGGACCCAGCCGGCACCAGAAATAGGACTTCCTTTTTGATCACCTGAAGGACCTTGCCACTTGAAAAACGTTCCCCAATCAACACCGGGACGAACAATATCCCCGGTTCCTAATCCAAAATCGGAGTATTGCAGTTCAAAGATAGATTCATTGGACAGTTTTCCCGGAATTTTAAAAAGCTCATAGTAGTTGGGGTATAAGGAAAATTTGCCACTTGCGATAATTTTGTTTGTGGCATCGAGGACCTCGTTCCAATAGGTACTTCCGTTATCATTTCCCGCCAAATCTGCTGCGGCTTTCGCTTTTAAAAGAAGCGCGGAATATCGTGTTACCGCACCAACGTGCTTGGACTGATTAGGACGCGCATCTTCAAGATCCTCCGAACAGGCATTCATTTCATCAAGGATAAATTGGCGAACCTCTGCGGCTGTACTTTTATTGATTGTGGCCAGGCGACCGATATTATCGCTGTCAATTAAAATAGGTACATTTCCAAACAGACGTGATGCCATGAGATGGGCGTATGCCCTTAGAAATCTGACTTCGGCCTTGTATTGTTTATTGAGTTTGATGTCAGCTGAATTAGATGCGGGGATTTTTGCGGCGAAGTTATCCAGTTCGATCAATGCATTGTTTGCTGCAATAACAAGGCTGTAATAACTGATCCAAGATTGATTTAATCCCCAATACGATTGAATTGTGACGTCATTTTGGAAATTTTTGATACCCATTAATTCGGGGTTGTCATTCGGATTCGGTGCAGCCTGTTGGTAATCATCATCGCGCATACAACGAATGGAAAGGTCAATCCAGTGCACCAGATTATCATCTGAAGCCGAACGATATACACCGGAAACAGGACCATACATTAAAGCCGTATTGCTGTAATCAATCTCCTCAGAACGCTGCTGGTTTTCTAAGGGCTTGTCCAAAAATTTACTACAGCTCGATAGGCCGAAAGAAATGCCCAAACAGCTTGCAATCAGGATATATTTAAAAGTTTTCATGCAGTTTAAATTAAAGGGTTAATAGTTAGAACGATACTTTGACACCTAGACTATACGTAGAGGCGATCGGATACACATTGGCATCGAATCCCATTCCGGATATTTCTGGCGTAAATCCATTGTATTTGGTGAAAATAAAAGGCCGGTCGGCTGTTGCAAATACACGTACCGGTATTTTGTTCAGATCAAAGTTATAGCCCAATTGTATGTTCTGTATCCGTAGATAGGCTCCACTTTCAACAAAAAAGGAACTGGCTTGAAGATTCCAGGATGCAACGGAACCTTTTGCGGAGGGATGTGTATTACTACTTCCTTCTCCGGTCCATAGGTTTTCGATGAATGCGGCATCTGCGTTCATCTGATTATATTTTCGGCGCATCGCGCGATTAAGATTATGGATCTTGTTGCCGGCTACACCCTGAAAAGCAACACTTAAATCAAATTTTTTATAATCAAATGCTAAGTTAAATCCATAGGTAATGGTCGGAAGGTAATTGCCCAGGTTGACGCGGTCTTTTTCATCAAGTTCACCATTGTTGTTCTGATCCTTGTACTGAAGATATCCAGGTAAAATCGGTGTATTTGGATTTTGTTGGTTGTATTTTTTTGCGATAGGATCCGTATCAATCTGAGCCTGGTTTTGGTAGACCCCTGCGACTTCATAGCCATAATAGAAGTTGATGGGCTGATTAAGCTCTATACGTGCCGGGAATTCCGCTGACCATTCCGGATAACCATTCATGATATTTTCCAGTCCGCCAAGATTCTTTACCCGATTTTTTAGTGTGGTCAGGTTTCCGCCTATTGCATACCCGAAGTCACCGACCTTGTCTTTCCATTGCAAACCGATCTCCCAGCCACTGTTTGTCACACTGCCCCAGTTGCCATAGACACGATCCCAGGAAAAGGGGATAGGCCGGCTAAAGGCAAGATCATTTGTCGTGCGATGGTAATAATCTACTGACCCTGTCAAACGGTTGTTCAACATAGCAAAATCCAGACCGCCATCCCATTCTTCAACAACTTCCCAGCGGACTTGGGTAAAAAAGCGGCCGACGCGGTATCCGGGAACTCGGATGCCATTTGTTGCTCCCTCGCTGCCAAATATACCCGAGTAGTTGTTGCCGGAATAGATCGTTGCATAACCTGCATTGGGTTGGATACCATCGTTCCCCAATTTACCCCAACTTCCACGGAGCTTTAACTGATTGAAGAGCTTTTGGTTTTCCATAAACTTTTCGCGTGTCAATACCCAGCCCAGACCAACTGATGGAAAATAACCCCATTTCGTTTGGTACTTTGAACTTCCGTCCGCGCGGAATGTTGCAGTCAGCAAATACTTGTTGTCATAGTCATAAGTACCTCTAGTAAAGTACGATATTCCTGCATTCCGAGATCCTTTTTCGCCATAACCAGTGGCTGAACCAGTACCTTGGGCATCTACGCCGACATACCAAAACTCCTCGGATGCAGGTACATCATTGGCTTGGACCCAGGTTTCGCGCCAACGTTCCTCACGTGAAGACTGGCCTAATAGCAGGGACCAGTGGTGCTTGCCTGCCTGATCTTTATACGTTAGGAGGTTATCCAAAATATAATTGGTATTACGAGCCTGTGCTGACCGTAAAAAGGAGCGGTCATTGCGCTGATCATTGTCAATATAATAGACCGGATTATAATTTATATTGTGTGTGGACTGATACCTTTGGCTGAGCTGCGAACGAAAAGTGATCTTATCCTTCCACAATGTTGCTTCCAGATAGATGGTAGGCAGGATCTGGAAACCCTTTGTTTGGTTTGTATTGTAAAAGGCTGTTGCGATGGGATTGTTGTACCAAAAGCCAGATTGCATGCCGATTGCAGTACTCGAGCCGAATTTCTCTGGTTTGGCGAGTTCCAGGGAAGGATCATAGACAGGATAGAGCGGAGAGGCGAAATAAGCTTGTCTAAAAGCGGCATTATTTGGTGAGTAGGTTTTGAAGTTATTGAAATGCGCGCTAAAACCCGCCTTTAACCAGTCTGTTACTTTGGCATCCGCCTGCATGCGGATATTGTATTTTTGGTTCATATTGCTGGCATCCATAATTCCATCCTGTTTGACGTAATTAAGTCCCATGGAATAGGTGATTTTATCGGATCCGCCCATGATGTCGAGGTTATGGTTGGTGATCAGGGCTTTGGAGCGCAGGAGTTCGTTGAACCAATCGGTGTCCATCGCCGGATTAGTCTCGGTCCCGCCAAACTTTTGCACCGAACTTTTTACGAAGGCTTCATTACCAATGGCTGTCGCATAGGCTGCATATTGCTGTGCATTGGCCATTTTGAGGACATTTGTCGGTGTTTGGAAACCAGCGAAACCATTATATGTAATTTTTGATTTCATATTTAGGCTTCCTTTTTTTGTGGTTACCAGAATCACACCATTTGCGGCACGTACCCCATAAATTGCAGCACCAGAAGCGTCCTTTAAAACAGAGATGTCAGCGATATCATTTGGATTCAGAAAGTCAATGTTGTCCATGAACATTCCATCCACAACATACAGCGGAGTTTCATTATTAAAGGAACCCACCCCACGGACACGAACGGAGGGTGATGAGCCCGGTGCTCCCGAACTTACGATTTGCACACCCGCAACTGTGCCTTGTAGCGCATCCATTGGATTGGAGACGGTACGTTTGACCATTTCTTCCATATTTACTGTGCCAATAGGGGCAGTTAGGTCGCCCTTGCGTTGCGTACCATAACCCACGACAACCACTTCATCGAGATTGAAATCTCCTTTTTGTTTGAGTTGAATAGTTAACGTAGTTCCGTTTACGGGTACTGTTTTCGTTTCATATCCCAGTGATGAGATGATGACATCATTAAAGTTGGCGGGAATGGCGAGTGTAAATTCCCCGTTTTCATTGCTACTTGTACCTATTTTGGAGTTCCCCCGTACAACGATACTGGCGACAACAGGATTACCCTGCTCGTTTGTAATCCGCCCACTGATTGTTCTGCTCTGTGCACTTACCATATTCGTTAGGCAGGAGAACAGCACAGTACCGGCAATAATACTGATATTATTTTTCATGTGTAATGAATTGAAATTTAGGAATTGTTTATAATTATCAAGAGTCAAAATTAGCCTTACAGATATGATTAATGAATTTTAAAGGTACTACAACACTACTTCATGTTGGGTTTTTCAGCTATAATTCAATATATTTGGGGTACGTCAAGTTTACGTCAGCCAATTGAAGGGAATTATTATGAAGTGTTTTGCCATCCTTTTTTTTATCCTATTTTCTGCTTTTTCAAATGCATTATTTGCTCAGGATTTGCTTGGCTTGCCTTTGGTCTACAATTATAGTAAATCCATATACCAAGGTGGGAGCCGTACCTGGGATATCAAACAGGATAGTCATGGCATCATGTACTTTGGTAACAGCGAAGGGCTGCTGACCTTTGACGGACGATACTGGAAAACATTTTCCCTGCCCAATCACACCAATATCCGTTCGATCTGGATTGATGCCGACGATCGAATTTATGTTGGTGGACAAGGTGACTTTGGGTATTTTGAACGCTCACCGCAATCGGGTTTAGTCTATCGGTCATTGCAGGATTTAGTTCCCGAAAAATACAGGAACTTTGCAGACATCTGGAATACGGTTGGTGTAGGACAATCGGTCTTTTTTAGGGGGACCAATGTGATATTTGAATTAAAGGGACAAAAGATTCAAGTACACCCGGCGGCTGTAGAATGGTATTATATGGGGCAATCAGGGGGGATGCTCTATGCTCAGGATAAGAAGAATGGCTTGCTGGAGTTTCGTGATAATAAATGGACTCCCTATCTAAAAGATTTGCCTTTTAAGGATGTGAAAATCGCTTCATTGATGCCTTTTGGCAAAAATCGTATGCTGTTGTCAACCTTAAATAACGAAACATATGCGTTATTAAACATGAAATTGACACGATTGAATGCACAAGATGGCGATGGTAGTTACACACCGTCCTTAGCGAAAATCGATGATTCAACCTTTGTTGTCGGCAATGCAAAAGAAGGTTGCCACATACGCAACTTAGCTGGAAATACCATACAACGGATCGGTGTCCGCGAAGGTCTGCAAAATAAGAATGTCACCGCCGTCTTCGTGGACCGACAAAAGAATATATGGATCGGTACGGATAATGTGATTTCTGTGATAAGTTATGGAAGTGCCATTCGGTATCTCAGACCCAATATGGAGAATGATGTGACCGGATATTCTGCCCTGATCTTTAATCATACACTCTATCTCTCTTCCTCGAATGGTGTATATTATGCGGGTATAAAAAACGGTCTGATAGATCAGAGCCGCTCACCGTCGGTATTCTCCCTTCTTAAGGGGAGCGACGGCGGAGAGGCATGGCGCCTTGAACAGCTTAATGGCCAATTGCTGCTTGGACACAATAAAGGGTTATTTCAGATCCTGGGACATTCCATCAGACCATTAAGCCGGGCGATTGGAACGTGGAAATTGCTTCCGCTAAATATGGTTTATCCGATTGAAGAGACCTTGGTCGGAACCTATCAGGGATTGGAGCTATTGCATTTTCATAATGGCGTTTTCTCTTCCAGAGGCCCGCTCAATGGGCCCTCGGATTCTTTTCGGTTTCTTGAACAGGATGAACATGGAACAATATGGGCTTCTCATCCCTACAGAGGGATCTATCGCATAACACTTTCACAGGATAGAAAGTCATATCAGGCTCAACTCTACACGCAAAAACAGGGACTCCCCGCGGATTATCAGAATTATGTGTTTAAAATAAAAAATCAGGTGGTCTTTGCGACCGAAAAAGGGCTTTACAATTATGACTATGCTAGGAAGCGATTTGTGCCAAGCAAGCAATTTGCTGCCTTTAAAGATCTGACCATACGCTATCTAAGGGATGACCAAGATGGGAATGTGTGGTTTTGCACAAAAAAAACGGTCGGTCTGGGGCAATTTGATTCAAAAAAGGAAACTTATCATCTGATTAATTTTCCAGAAATAGAAGGCATGAATACCTCCGGCTTTGAGCATATCTATAGTTTTGATCGAAATAATATCTATGTAGGAGCAGAAAAAGGAGCGCTTCATATCAATTATGATAAATACCTGAAACAAAGTGTAAAACCTGTCGTTATACTATCGCGAATCGTGGCAACAGGGAAGGGTGATAGCCTTATTTTTGGCGGTTTTTTTTCAAATGCTTCAAAACGGGGACAAGCGTCTGCAAAGGATAGTGTCCTACAGTTGCCCGCTGTTTTCAATTCTTTCCGATTTAGCTTCTCCTCACCAAGTTATGGCATACATCAACATCTTGAGTTTAGTTATAAACTGTCGGGATATGACGAGAATTGGTCTTCCTGGACCCAGCAGTCAGAAAAGTCATACACCAATTTGCAGAATGGTCAATATACGTTCTTAGTGAAGGTACGGAATAATCTCAACCAGGAATCCAATGTGGAGGAATATAGCTTTGTGGTGCTGCCGCCTTGGTATAAAACGGTATGGGCAAAAGCGTTCTATTTTTTGCTCTGTATACTTGGCGTATTGGGGTTGATTCGTTTTCGGAAAATCGAACAGCGCAAACAACAACGGAAACACGAACAACAATTGGCGCAACTGCGCTATATCCATCAGCTGGAAATCGAGAAAAATGAAAAGGAAATTGTGAAGCTGAATAATGAGAAGTTAGCGCACGAAGTGATGGCAAAGACTAAAGAACTGGCAAGTACAAGTATGCAGTTGCTTGAAAATTCGGGGGCATTAATTAAAGTACGAGATGAACTATCTAAGCTCGATACGGGGGAGGATGAGGATTCAAACCTAAGGCGTATCAACAACCTGTTGAAAGACATTGAAAAAAATAGTGCCAATTGGAATCAATTTGCTAGTCATTTTGATGAGCTTAATGATGGTTTTTTGAATAAATTAAAGGAAAAACATCCCGGATTGTCCCGTAATGACTTGAAAGTATGTGCTTATCTGAAGCTACATTTCACATCAAAACAAATCGCACAATTGCAGAATATTACCGTTAGGGGAGTAGAAATCCATCGGTATAGATTGCGCAAAAAGTTACAGGTTGAAACAGAGCTGTCATTAAACGACTACCTGAATGCTATTTAAAATTAAGTGGGGATGCTATTATCATAAAGTGTAATTTTCATCGCACCAGAGCGAGGTATTTTTCACTTTTTAGGGGCTGAATGAATAGATCGGTCCAATAGAAGAGCAAAAAAAGCACCGGCGATATAAGCGAGCAGATCAGACCAGAGAAAACCTTGGCCAAATAGTAGCCGCAGAAGCGGATGGCTGCGGACACTGATCAATAACGGATGTTGTACCAGTTGTAAAAACTCGATTGTGAAACAAAATACAAGGGTACTTACAAAACAAAAGTTGAACGATCGATGGAAAAAAATAAACCTGCATAACCAGTAGGTCATCACGGCATATAAACTATCCCCAACATAGAGAGGGATAACCGTTATTTTGCGGGCAAGTAATCCCATAACTATTGTAATGATTATTAACGCCAAATAGTGGCCTCTGGTGAAGTTCATTATTGTGGGACTAAGTAATTTCTTTTTTTGTATAGCTATTTTTCGCGACTAATTCTCCTGGACAAACTGTTTTAATATCCTATTCAACACGGTGAAATCTTCTTTTCCAGCTGGATATTGATTTATATTTCTAACACTATGATTTTGATCATTGATGAAACCTAGTGCATCATGCTGTATAAATCCGTTTGTCATAACTAATCCATTCGTTATACAGCTCGCAATGTATAGAGCATGATCCGCAAAAACTGGAATAGCGGTCAAATGTTTGGCTACTAAGGTAAGGGTCTCCTGTTTCTGCTCGGCTGTAATACCCAGCATAGGCATAAATAACAAGAAGAGAAGCGGATAGCGTGCAAAAGATTTTAGTTCATCCAAGGTAAAAAACCAGGCCTCGAAATGACCGCCTAGATTACCGATGTAGTTATCATTGAGAAAGAAAACAATTGCATTTGAACGGAATTGGATATGAATGGACAATTCTTCTGTCAGGTCTTCAGTGATATATCGAAGTACTTCATCATCTGTTTTAGGAGGGAAGAAAAATTGTTCCCAATTTGCAAAATCTTCCGTATCAATTTGCATAACCTCCAGTGCTTCATCAATATTTAATTCGTTTTCAGCATCGTAACCACGGAACCAACATAAATAATAATACCAAAAGAATACGTTTCCTTCAAGCTCCTCTATTGAAATGCGTTTATCCATAATAGACCACTAGATTTATGGCTAAATATAAAAAGAAGTTTATAGAGAATGATGATATAGGGCAAAAAAACACTTATAAAAGGTAGCTAGTAGACTATATTTGCTATAATGGATTATCGTTCTAGATTATACTTTAACGATTTTTGGCATTTTATTGTGGTGAATATTTTATATTTTAGGGTAATCATTTGAATTATGCCAAAAATATTATTTCTGTTAAGCTTTTTTTTTAGTTGCAACATACTATTTGCTCAAATCCGCATCATTGATAGTCTGAGTGGTGAACCTGTGCCCTTAGTGAACATTTACACTGAAGACGGTACATTATTGGGCGTGGCAGATACGAAAGGGGAGATCGCACTGGATTCGCTCCGGAAAAATGCAAATTCGGTACTTATATTACAGCATATTTCCTATAATAATTATCAGGAAACAATTGGTTCGTTACGTAAAGAGAAGCTGGTTAAATTGATCCCCCGAAGTATTAAAATAGATGAGATCGCTATTGCGGATAAGAGCAAATATGATTATCTGATTTTAAAGGGTTATTTTAGAAATACAACTTTTTTTAACAAGCGAGCACGTTATTTTTACGATGGTATTATTGCGTATTATATTCCATTGAAAGATAAAAAAGGAAAGGTCTACCATCGGGTTTTGGATTATCGGATTTTCGAGGACTCCCTCACAACTAGGAATTTTAAGGAAGTAATGGGCAATTTTTGGAGCTGGAATCCACATGTGATGCGGATGAAAGCACAGTCTGTGGTCAATGATCTCCCGTCCAAATTTGTGCTGGTTCAGGACAAGGAAAGGAAATTAATCAGAACGGGTAATCTGAATACAGGATATATACAAAAGACAACGCGTGGTGACGTGCAGGTCTATTTTGATATCATTCCACCCAATAGCCAAAAGGAAGTCAGTTTCTTCAAGCTTAAAGGCCAACAATACACAGGCGTGACGATGGAAAATTATACAGAGACCAATCTTGATAAGCCCGAGCCAAGTAAATTGGTCAGTAAGGTGATGATGAACGTAGGGGCTATTAAAAGAGGACGTAAATCAGAATTTGTCCCTTTTGACTTTTTGAGTGAATTTTATACACAGGAACGTAAATTCATTACCAAAGAGGAATTCAAGTCCGTAAAGAAAGAGCTGACGTCAGGTATTTGGCTGGATTTGAAAAGTAGGTATGCCAATAAATTTTGGCTGGACAACCCTAAATTTGGCATCCCACAGTTGAATCCGTTTATTGAGAAAAAGTTTGGTAAGGAGCTGCTCGAACTGAAGTAAGTTAGCGAGCTGATATTGCTCGATTTGAATCACCTGTTCCTAATTATAATGGTATCATTATGGTTGTAACACAAATGGGCCGATAGATCGAGCTTTTTCAAGCCTTCTGCTAGATCTCTTTGGATTTTTTTATAATGGCCTTTTGTAATATCCAGTTCAAGCGCAGTAGAAAGCATCTTTATTCGATTCCCGTGTTCATCCAATGGATAGATGAAGAACAATCGCGCCCTACCAGCGTATTTTTTTGAAAACATCCGTTGAGTGAAGGTATCGTAAGTCGGGCCTATGACAAATTCGTGATCCGCATAATGAAATGATTGCGCTTGTTGAAAGTTTCGACGGAGTTCCAGGCGATCCGTATAAATCGTTAATTTGGTGGCGAATCTTTCGTACAGGCAATAGCAAAAAAAGAGGAAACAAAATAACGCGAATCCAATTAAAGGCCAAGAAAAATAATCAGCGAAAAATAGGAGATAACAAAGCCCGCCGCAGATGATTAAGGGGCTTATCATATAAAAAGTCCATTGATTATTGGGATAGTATACCTTCATCTTTTTTTTGCTAAATATCTCGATTATATCCGGAGCAACTCAACCATGTGCTAGCGCGATCTATTTTCTTGTGTAGGATATCGTTTCAACTGGATTGCCAAAAACCTTCTTCTGACCCTTTTGCTGTAAAAAGATTTCATATTGTGCGATTTCAGCTGCGATCTTGTAAATGACCTGTGTGTCGTGTTGCGGGTGGATCTTTGCAAGCAACTGTGCCTGCTGTCCAAAAATCTGAAGCTGATTTACCAGTGAATGGTTTATTTTCATTTCATAAATATCATTTAAGTGGATATCTAGAGCTGTTTTTTTATGTTGTTTGATGATCATATGCTGGCGATCGATAAGTACTTCTATTTTTGGATTGATGATCTGCAATAGCATAACAAATGGACCTATTACAATGATAGCAACCAAAAAGCCAAGTCCTTTGGCTGATCCGAAATTATTGACAGCGTCGGCCATTCCATTGATTCCGCCATAGATGATACTGAAAATGATAAAAACAATAAACAGATAGGCAAATCCAAAGATTAAGCCTTTCTTAACGTTGTGTGATTTAAACTGAAAAGTCTTCATAAGGCGAATTTAGATATGTTATGTTCCTATTCAATATTCATTAATTGGATAAAGATATTTATATTTATCCAATTAATGATATAGACATGCATAAGAAAGTACGCTTTCTTGTTAACGTACCGACACTTGAAAAATAGTATTCAGATTGAGCGAAAGAATTTAGGCAAAAAAGGGGATTATGCCACGGCGATTATGTTCGGCGTTATTTCTCTGTTGGGGATCTTTTCAATTTTCTGGGATTGGAAATCGAGTTTAGCACCTGTGGTTTGTGTGATTATAACCTATTTTCTGAACCGTAAGATAATAATCTTGGAACATTTGAAATGGTTTTTCGTTGGTTTGATTCTTGTGGGGCTACTCTTGTCTTGGGGGATACAGCTGTCCTTGTGGATGTTCATCTTACAGTTTCTGGCATTAACTTGTATCCTGGGGGTGATAAGCTCGGTAAAGAAGCTCGGGGGGGATCGTCGTGATGTTATTTTTTCATTGAATGCGGACAACTTTTCGTGTCTCTGTCCCGGGAGCAATGATTACAAAGGCTATGCACTTAACCCCATGGGGTATAAAAAGTACTTTATGACGAAAGATATTGATTCCATTCAGCAGGACAGAAATGGATTGCTTATTGTTGTAAAAGGGGAGGTTTTGCGGCCACGGGAATTATCGGCATCTGAAGTGGCACAAATTTTAGCCTATTTCAATGCCAATCACGTTGAATTAATAGCGGCTATTCCTGCACAACATATTTACCGTGAAGAAGGGGAGCTGGCATGGGTTAAGATTTTGGTTTTTGGTATTCCATGTGCATTAGGTGGCCTTTCAATTTACTTCTTAGGCGATAATGGACGAAATATAGCCGTCAGCGCAATCAGCATTCTGCTGGCCATCTTATTGGTACCTTTGCTATTGAAATTTGTCAATATATGGAAACGGGCTCACTAAATAAGTAATGTTTATTTTAAGAAATTAGCATACCAATGTCCTGATGACTTTATGATGCGTTGCTGGTTTTGAAAATCGACATAAACCAAACCGAATCTTGGGCGATATCCTTCGGCCCATTCAAAGTTGTCTAAAAAGGTCCAGACAAAATAGCCCTTCACATTTACCCCTTCTTCTTTTGCCTTATGGACATTTTGTATTGCTTCCTGTAGATAATCCACTCTTTTGGGATCATGCACCTGTCCGTTTTCCATTCGATCTTGAAAAGCTGCACCATTTTCAGTGACAATGAGGGGCGGCATATTGGGGTAGCTGCTGAATTTCTTTAACATATGATAAATGGAGCTAGGATATACTTCCCAGTTCATTTCGGTCATTTCGACTTTACGTTCCTTGGCTGTTACGATTTTGGCCCGGAGGTAGGGAACAAAAATGGCATGACGAATCATCTCACGGGTATAGTTTTGAATACCGATGAAGTCCATGTCAAATTTTAATTCTTTCTCGTCGCCCGGTTTCATGTATTTTTCAATTCGATTGAGAATTTTGATTTCCTGCGTTGGATAGCCCATACCCAGTAGCGGTTCAATAAACAATCTGTTGAGCAATACATCGGCTTTTTTTGCTGCAATAACGTCTTTTTCTCTTGAAGTGAATGGCTCCACGTGGGAACAGGAAAAAGTGGTTCCTACCAGGCTATCTGGTTGTAAGGATTTTATGATTCTGGCACCATGAGCCTGTGCTAATGCGGCATGATGGGCGGCAGCAAGAAAGTTGCCCAAACCTTTTCTTTCCGGAGCGTGCACACCAAAGAAGTAACCGGCAGCTGTAAATACGGTGGGCTCATTGAGTACCATCCAGTTTTTGACGCGATCTCCATAACGTGCCACACAGGTGCCAACAAATTCGCCGAACCATTCCTTGACATCACGGTTTACCCAACCACCTTTTTTTTCAAGGGCATGTGGGAGATCCCAGTGATATAAAGTAACCCAAGGCTTGATTCCCAATTCCAATGAAAGATCGATCAGCCGATCATAGAAATCCATGCCTAATGGATTGGATCGCCCGATGCCATCCGGTAAGATTCGGCTCCAGGATAGGGAAAATCGATAATTTGGAATATGCATTTCCTGCATTAAAGCAAGGTCCTGTATGTAGCGATTGTAGAAATCACAGGCTTGATCGCCATGTTGATTCTGAAATATACGGTTTCTCTTTTTTACAAAGATATCCCAGATGGAGGGACCTTTGCCCTGATGATCATGTGCCCCTTCGATTTGATAGGCAGCGGTAGACACGCCCCATATAAAATCTTTGCCAAAGGCATCTTTGGTTAAACGCATTTATTGAAATATAGTTGCCAGTAATATCGACCGACCTGAATATGAATTAATTTTTATGGAATCTTAGTGGTGAATAGAATGAACTGAACCGACCTAAAAAGATTCGAAATATAATCCTTTGGAAAAAATAGTTGATCGTTTTCATAACTGATACATTAAAGTGTTGACTCCATTAATTATCCTATTATAAAGGAACGAAACTGATATTAACTGGATATGAATTATTTATTAAATATATAAAAAAATATTGATTAATCATTTAGTGTTACCTATCAATCAAACTGTACAGTACCAGCCTTGCCTCAGCATGTGTGCCCTCGGGGGGAAGTATTTTTTTAAACAGTTATGGAATATGCCAATTTATGGCATCCTTTCGAAAAAAAACAGGATATTTAATAAATATTTAGCGTCATATTTTATGAAAAAATACATTTGGTTATTGTTGATATGTATCCCGGTCTTGGGATTTTCACAGGAGCTTGGTTCACACAAGCAGTTGGCAAAGTGGAACGAAGTCGAAAGGCTTATTTCCATAAAAAACTATGCGCAGACCTTACCCTTATTAGCCGATATCAAAGCCGAAGCCAGACGCTCCAAAGATCATGCTGAATGGATGCGGGCATTTTTGGCGGAAAGCAAAGTATTGGAGGTAAACCAATCCGAGGATTCTTCTTTTCTGCGTATTCAGAATCATTTTGACGACAATATCCGGACTGCTGAAAAGGTAGAGAAAGCGGTCCTTCAAAATTTTTATGCAAGCTATCTATTTTCCAATATCAACCAATATGCAAGTAAAAGCCAGAACAAATTTGTGGCAAAAGACGCAAAAGGTAAAATACAGATGATTGATTCTATTTTTCGCCTGTCAATTTCGGATGCAAACGGATTAAGTACCCAACCCATAACACGCTGGAAAGGTCTGTTTGTCGAAACCCGGAACCTCAGTTTGAATCCAACATTGTACCATTTTCTAAGCTACCAGTACCTGGATTTTTTGAATACATTAAAGGATGTCGACAGGGCTAATAAGGATAAACTTAAAGAGAGATTGCTAACGATCAGTACCGAAAATAATTATCTGGATGCGCGTAGCTATATCATGTCCAAAGATTGGAAATGGAATCATATCGAAGAAAGAGTTGACGAGTACCTGAAAAATATAGCAAGCAATAAAAGTGACTATAACGCTTTTTTATTGTATCAGATAGCGACGGCTTTCAATGATATCGGAAAGAAGCCTACGGCAGTTACCTATCTTGAAAAAGCCTTAAAAGAGTACCCAAAATCGCCATGGATTTCGAATGCGGTTAATTTAATGAAGGAAATCAAAAAGGTTTCCATTACCTTAAATTACAAGAAAACGGCACCGACTGACGAATACGTACCGGTCCAAATCTACCACACAAATGTAGATAGCCTTTATATCAGGGTGTATAATACAAGCCTGATGCCTAAGCGTTCAAAGAACTATACGGTAAAATATGATTCTCTCAGTTATCGGACGACTCTAGATGCGGCGCTGGTCTATGAGGAACAAGTGCCATTGAAAGTGTTTGGTGATTATACGACGCACAATACAATTTATAAAATTAACCCCCTTAAAGCAGGTACTTATACCATTTTGGTCGGGAATAATAAGTTGTTTCAGGATAATGGGCAGGAGCAGGATGTCGCTGTATCTCAGCTTATCATTTCAGATGTCTTTATGCCGGGAAATATCGCTGTAAAATCTACCGATGAGTTTATCTATTCGGGTTTGTTATTGAACAGAAAAACCGGAGCACCCTATGCCAATCAAAGCGCATCGTTATACCAGCTTGTAGACAATGTTCTTCCTAAATTGATCGCGCAATTGAAGACCAATGCTGTTGGCGAATTCAGTTTTAAGTCGAGCTACTCGCCCAAAAATGAAGGTTACCTAAGCAATCATGCATTGTTGCTATCTGGGGAAAAAACATTAATTCCTTTGGATAATGAAAATCAAGTCTATTACCAAAACAACTTACGCCAATCCGCCGAAAGCAATAACAAGCGGAATAAGCGTGCAGTCAGCTTGTTGGATAGGGCAATCTATCGACCGGGGCAAATCGTTTATTTTAAAACAATTCTTTACGATGATCATGTACAGCAGGGCAAGGTTTTAGAAAAGCAAAGTGTTAAGATCTATCTGCAGGATGCCAATCGCCAGAAAATCGACTCGATCAACTTGACAACGAATCTGTTTGGATCTGCCAACGCAAGTTTCCAGTTGCCGTCAAAGGCACTGAATGGAAGCTATAACCTTTTGGTATTTTATGACTCAAAACAGCTTGATCAACACTATTTCCGGGTCGAAGAATATAAGCGACCGACATTTGAAGTAATTTTTGAGCCAAATAAATTGACTTATACAGCAAAAGATACTGCGGTATTTGTTGGCAAAGCAGAGAGTTTGGCTGGCGTATCGCTAGCCGGTGCCACAGTCAAGTATAAAGTATCATTTTATCATGCGAAGGAAGAAAAGAATATTGTTTATAGCGATTCGACAACAACAGTTGATGAAAAAGGAAATTTTTCCATTCGGGTACCCTTGATGGATAGCCAGTTTGCCGGACTGAAAGACTATGTATTGACATATCAGGCTGAGGTGGTTAATCAGACAGGGGAGATGCAATCGGCTTCCGCTAGTTATGTTTATTCGTTCCGTCCATGGCAGCTGCATATCCAGGTTCCTGCTCTTATGGAAGAAAAGAAATGGCGCGATATTACGATCTTAAAACAAAATCAAAATGGTTTTCCAATGAAATTCGGCGGAAAGGTCACGATTTATAAGTTGGAAGATGCCAGCATTCCTTTGACAGCGGAATACCGGGAACGTTTTGGAAGCGCAGAATATCACCTGCTTTCAAAAGAGCTATATAGTAAGTATTTTCCACTTTATTTTGATTCGGTCTTGCTCCAAAAAGAAGAGAAAAAGACCAAGATAGCCAGTTATGATTTTGATAACGCAGATACGAGTAAGATCATTTTGGACTCATTAAAATTCAATTGGGGAAGATACGAGATCGAAGCCATCAGCATACAGGAAGGTGATACCGTACGCGCGGTCGGCTATTCGAATTTATACCGGTCGAAAGATCGCAAAATAAATGAGCAGGAGTTTTTCACTTACCGGTTGGACAAAGACAAATATAAGATCGGTGATCGGGTCACCATCATGTTGCAGACTGATGTGAAAAATGCAAGAAAACTGTTGTTAATGCGGGAAAGAAATTCGCAAAAATTAGATACAAAAGTCTTGAATTGGAAAAATGGTCGTATTGACTATCAATTTGTATTGGATGAAAAAGATGCCACCGGCCAATTGCAGCTGAATGCACTTTTTGTTGTCAATAATCAAATGACACTATCACCAATTATGATTCCTATTTTTCAACAGAATAAGGAATTAACGATTCAAACCAAGACATTTCGGGATAAAATAATGCCCGGTCAAAAAGAAAAATGGAGCTTTATGGTAAAACAGGAGGATAAAACAATAGCGACAGAAGTGTTGGCAACGATGTATGACGCCTCCTTGGACGCATTTGCCCGTAATGCTTTCGGTTCTTTTCAGTTGCGTTATCCTTATTATCCAAGGACCAATTATTACTACATCAACAATGCTTTTAGACAACAGATCAGTTCGAGAGACATGTTTATCTCTTATTACTACGGTCCCAATGCCGATAATCAACGGGATCAGATTTATGACTATGGTTTGTTATCGAACCGCGGGGGCTATAGGGGAAGCGTTCTGGAGCGGGACGACTCCTTGTATGAAGTAATAGATAACCAAGCGTACATGTCAACCGTGAGCATGTACGACGAGTTGCGGGACCCCGCGCTGCGGGCTGAAGTTGGCACAATACGAATCCGCGGTGCTGCCCGTGCAACAAAGCAGTCTCGGCCTTTACCCGCTTCCGCGTTGTTGAATGAACCGCCAGTTATGGGGATTACAGTAAATGAGGAACTTGCCGAATTTGGAATGGTTGCTAGTGAAATGGATGCCGCTGCAGATAATCAGTTCAAGCAGATTAAGGCCCGAACCAATCTTCAGGAAACCGCTTTCTTCTATCCCAATTTATATACCGATGAAGCGGGGAATATCAATTTCGAATTTGACAGTCCCGAAGCATTGACAAAATGGAAATTGTTACTTTTTGCACATACACAGGAACTGGCATCAGCTGGAGGTACCTATTTTACGCAAACACAAAAACAGCTGATGGTGCGCCCGAATATTCCACGCTATTTTAGAACCAATGACCAGATAACGATCAAGGCACAAATTCAAAACCTGACTAAGGAGCGCATCCAGGGAGATACGAAAATAGAACTTATTGATCCACGAAATAATCAGGTCGTCTCGGCAGCTTTTCGCGTTGATTCCGTGCTAAAAAACTTTAGTGTGGCAGCATCCAATAACACAACCGTGGAATGGACTTTGCAAATCCCCGCTGAATATCCAACAATACAGATTCGCATCCTTGCGGCTGGCAATGAGTTTTCTGACGGTGAAATTATTGAAATTCCGGTATTACCAAATAAAATTCTAGTTACTGATTCCGAGAAAATTATCCTAAAAGCAGGAGAATCCAAAACATATACGTTAAAAGGAAATACTAAGGATAACCTCATGGGAAGAGTGCAAGTGCAAAGCAATCCTATACTGGAAATACTTGCGGCACTTGACTATTTGAAAAACTATCCCTACGAATGTAATGAACAATTGAGCAGCAAGTGGTTTGGTCTCAAGATGGCGCAATACATACAGCTACATTATCCTGCAGTGACAGACTATTTCAAAAAATTGGATGCCGGATCAAAAAAAGGACGATTAGAAGAGAATAGCAGTTTAGATGAATTCAAAATGGAAGAAATGCCCTGGCTACGGGATATGCAGGGAGATAAGGAACGGTTGAAAGCAATTGCAGCGTTTTTTAATGCTGATATACAATCGGAAATCAGTACCGTTGAACAGAAGATAAAAAATAATCAATCTAAAGATGGTTCGTTTGCCTGGTTTGACGGGGGGCAAGCCAATAACGAAATTAGCATCCGTATGCTGGAAATTATCGGGAAGGTACTCTATTTGGACAGAACTTTAATCAACAGTGATATGCGTGACCTTGCAGTAAAGCTTACACAATACCTTGATCGCGATCCGGCCATATTTTCGTCCAAAGCCAGTGTTGATGCCGGGATAGACTATTTATTTGCGCGACGATATTGGACTGAATTCCATCCTTTCCCGCAAGATTCGCTCCGATCCGTGCAGCGCAAATTGCTTAATTCTTCCTTAAGCAGTGCCGGTCGAAATGCGGGACTGGCGGCTAAAGCATGGATTGTTAACCAGCTTTTTGGACAAGGTAAACAAAGTATGGAAATCAAAAACAGACTTGATCAAGAAGCTATTGTCGATGCACAAAAGGGGATGTACTGGAAAAGTAATTTGAATCAATACAATAAGATCAGTTTACAATCTTATCTCGTCGAAGCTTACAAACTAAATAACCCGGCGAAGCTTAAGCAAGTTACTCAATGGATCTATTATAACAAACAGGTCAATCATTGGTATAGCACCTGGATGACAGTTGATGCCGTATATGCGCTATTATTAGCGGACAATCCGAAGGATTTTGTTACTGGCAACACCGTGCGTGTTTTGATCAATAGGGAAGAGACTGACCTAAGTAACAATGTTCTGGGAGAAGTCAGTAAGCAATTTGATCGAGCGGAACTGCAAACTGATAAGGCTATTCAAATACAAAACCACAATGACAGAGTTATTTCTGGAAGTATTGTCCATCAGTATTTTGCTGATCTTGATCAGGTAAAATCCAGTACAAATGCGCTTTCGGTTCAGAAAGTATATCTGGTGGAGCGAAAAGGGGAATGGGTAGAATCCAAGGAGGCCAAATTGGGCGAACGGATCAAAGTTAGGATTACAGTGATCAATGATGAGCCCATTCAATATGTTCATCTAAAAGATAGCCGCCCAGCTGGTGTAGAGCCTGTGTATAGCCCTTCTGGATACCAATGGCGTAAGGGGTATTACTTTAGTTTGAAAGATGCTTCGACAAATTACTTTATGGATCGCCTGCCAAAGGGGAAATCCACCTATGAGTATGAGGTTAAAGCCAACAATCCGGGCATATTTAATTCGGGAATCACTACGATAGGATGTATGTACGATCCCGCCATTCATGCACGTAGTGTAAATACCGTATTGACCATTATTCCTTAATTGCAGTTGAACTAAAAGATCTGCTTCCGACTTATTCGAAAGCAGATCTTTTTACGCTATCATTGGTCACTGATTTCAAAAGACATGCCCGTGTTCAATCGTATTTTGCGGTGGGTAAGCTATTTTATTTCAAATTCGGTATATATTGTCCTTTTAAATTCAAGCACCTCTGGAGCTATCTTAAAACCCTCGCCACCATAAGCTTTATTAAATGTTTCCAAGGCCATTCCTGTTCTATACCC
Source organism: Sphingobacterium sp. UBA7625 (assembly GCF_002484085.1). Taxonomy (NCBI): domain Bacteria; kingdom Pseudomonadati; phylum Bacteroidota; class Sphingobacteriia; order Sphingobacteriales; family Sphingobacteriaceae; genus Sphingobacterium; species Sphingobacterium sp. UBA7625. The sequence goes on along the minus strand of NZ_DLJD01000014.1, from coordinate 203,582 downwards.
TGTCGACTCATTCGACGCACTACCATCATTTGATAAAAAAAGCAATTTTCCAATCTTTACATCTGCTCGTGAAGCCAACTTTTGGGCTGATTTTAGTGCATCGTCATACGCGATGAGATCGGCTTCCCGAAGAATACTATCGGCTTTTGAATGGTCAAATGAAATGGAACCAATTCCACTGATTTTTGTTTCGAGTAATCTACCCGTTAATTCCGTGAATTTGGATAGATCGTGTAAAACAAAATCGATGGTCTGTTGCGCTTGATAACCGACAAATTTATTTGTATTTCCGATAAATTGATAGTCCTTGTTTGCCGAAACACTACTTGTTTTGATGTCCTTCTTTTTATTCCCATATTTTCCAAGTATGGCGATGACACTGTCAACAGTATTTTGTGTTTCCCGTACGGCATCTACCATCCGCGGTTTTGTAAATGCTGTATTGATGGTAAGTGTAACTTGATCAGGCATTATTCTAATCTTTCCCTCACCGCTGACCCTTATCCGGTCTCTATTGTCACTGGAAACAGATTGGCAGGATATCATCAATAATAAACCACTACTGACGACTAGCGATAATAACTTTATTTTATGTCTCATATTGTAACGACTATTAAGCTGGATTTTATAAGTAACTATTCTAATATACTAAATATTGGTGACAGAACCTGCGGGCCTGAGCAGTATAAAATAAAAAAAATATATAAAAAAAGCAGACACGATAATTGCGTCTGCTTTTCTTTAAAAGTTGCTGTTTTTAATAAATACTTTTAGCATAAGTTTTTAGTTGCTTCTGTAAAGACTTTCGAGCCATATGGATACGTGTTTTTACCGTTCCTTCCGGGATTTGCAAGTGCTCCGCAATTTCATAATATTTAAAGCCTTCTAAAAATAATGCAAAAGCATTGTAATAATCTTTTGGTAATTTATTGAGCGCATGCTGTATGTCTGATGCCACAAAGTTATTTTCACCACGATTTGTTGTGATCTCATTTATATAACCTGTACTTATGTATTCGTTGCGGTAATTTTCCAACCGTTTATTGCGTGTATACTGATTAATATACGTATTCTTCATAATAATATATAACCAGGACATAAGCTTTGGGTGTTTTAAAAACTTTTCTATGGAAGATAGTGATCTAACCATAGTTTCCTGCACTAAATCTTCTCTTTCATCTGGATCGCTTGTAAATTGCGCTGCCAAATATTTTAATGTAGGTCTCTTTTCCTTAAACAGTTGATCGATTGTTGTATTTTCCATATTATCAATTTTAAGTGTTTATTAGTGCCTAGACTACTGCAATTAAGGTGCTAGAAAAAATAGGTAAAAATTGTTTTTTTTAAATTTAAATTCGAGATATGTAATTTTGTTTCTGATTTAATCTATTGTTTTACAGTGTTTTATTTTCGTTCTGTTGCTGAAGGCTGCTCTCGGAGTTAAGGATAAATTAAGGTGTTTTTTACTTTGACAACAAGTGTTTTCCTTGTGAAGCTCCATCCTTTATCCCGTAGTACTACGTATTTATACGCAGTACTATAAACTATACAGGAATCTTTAACGGAGTTATCAGATTTTAAAAACTGTTCAAGCTTGATAATGGTTATTAGTCATATTACGAAAAGCAATATACTATGGGGAACGATGACAAAAATTTATATATAGATCAATCACAGGAAAATGATGGGGGGCAGGATCTAAATCAGATCTGGGGAGGAAGTCAGGAAGATTTTTACAAATCCATAATCCGGAACCAGCAGGAAGACTTAGGACGTATAGGGCGTTATTTTAGAGATGAACTCGCGCAGGAATTATATGGAATGCGTATATCATTACAGAATTTTACAAATCGGCATGGTGACTTTGAAGAACTACGTTGTTTGCGTGATTCTCTAACCTCGTTGGTGATTGAATTGCGAAACAAAGCCATTGTGCTTTACAATCCAATTTTGAATGATTTGGGAATATTTCATGCAATTGATGAGGTCGTGGCCTCGTATAAACAAAAGTTAGGTTTTAATATAGATATTATCCTCGATCCAGATTTAAAGGAACTTCATCATCATATTCAGGTGCATCTTTTTAAACTGCTTACCGCACTATTTGAATATCTGAAAGACGAGATGCCTATTCAGACGATTTCAATATCTGTACAGCTCATTGATTTCGCTGTATTTATAAAAGTATTGCCTTATTTTAAAGCGGATAATATACTACAAAAAACCAGAAGTTCAGATAGCCCAATGCGACTAAAAAAAGTAATGGAGTTATACAGTGCTAAAATTATTAACGATACCATTGAAAAAGGTATGACACTTAAATTAACGATTTAAAAAGACGATATGACAAAAATCCTATTGGTAGAAGACCATATGGTGGTACGTAATGGTATAAAATTGCTTCTGGAGTCCCAAGATAGTTTTGAGGTTGTTGGCGAGGCGTCCAATGGTAAAGAAGCGCTGGATTATCTGGATTCGAACCTAGATCGTCTGCCCGATATTGTATTGACAGATATTAGCATGGAGGAAATGGACGGGATTGCACTTTTACAGGTGTTGCACCAACACCATAAAGATATAAAAGTGGTTATTCTCTCGATGCTGAACCAAATTAATTATGTCATTGAAGCATTTGAATATGGTCTTAGAGGGTATTTGCTAAAAAATGTCGGTTATAACGAGTTACTCTTTGCACTTAATCACATTGCTGCTGGCGGTAGATATATGAGTGAGGAGATTTCAATGTTACTGCTTGAACAGATACGCTCCGGTCAACGCTATGCGCAGCATCCGATGGGAATACGAACTGATTTCGAGATTTCCGAAAGGGAGCTCGAGGTCTTAGGACTTATTGCAGAAGGTTATACCAATATTGAAATTGCTGATAAGATTTTTTTGAGTAAACGTACCGTGGAGGGGCATCGTCAAAATCTAATAGATAAAGCTGGCGTGAAAAATACCGCACATTTGGTTAAGTTTGCCTTCGATCATGGAATATTAAATTAATTTTCCATGATCGGTGGTTCTTTTATCGAACAATTGGTTTATGTTAGGATAACTGGCAATTACGACAAAAATACTGCGTATAATAGTACATCGGCTAAAAGTAAAAACCGAAAAAAGATACAAATTGATCTTTTATTGATACGATATCGCCTGTGATATAGCAAATATTTCTTCAATTTTAAGCTGTACGCAAATTGTACCGGTGAAACAGATGAAATATATTACATTGCTTTTTATGCTTTACGCCATACTGCCCTTAGGCTACGGGATGGGTAAGGATAGTATTGTCTCCGTTATGCATGATGCTGAAGGAGGGGCGCGGCCACCCAAAAATGGAATTTTTCAGGCTGATCCCACGATATTCCATCATGATGGTTATTACTATTTGTATGGCACGAATGGAGATGGTGATCAACAATTGGGGTTTAAGGTGTACAAGTCAGCAGATTTAAAACATTGGCAGGGGCCAATAGGCGCAAAAGCAGGATTCGCATTAATTCAAGAGGATGTATTTGGAAGCAAGGGATTCTGGGCACCACAGGTGTGGTATGAGCAGGGGAAGTTTTACATGGCATATACTGCCGATGAGAAAATTGCGATTGCTGTCAGCGATTCTCCTATAGGTCCTTTTAAACAAAACGTGCCTAAGACTCTTATGGAGGGCGGAAAGCAGATCGATCCCTATGTATTTAGGGACAACGATGGTAAAAAATATTTGTTCCATGTCAGGTTAACGGAAGGAAACCGCATCTTCGTCGCTGAATTGAAAGATGACTACTCGGGGATTAAGGAAGAAACATTAAAAGAGTGCCTACATGCGGCACTCCCTTGGGAGAATACCGCTGGATCCTCTTGGCCGGTCAGCGAGGGCCCTACGGTTTTACGACAGGGTAAACGTTATTACATGTTTTATTCGGCCAATGATTTTAGAAATAAAGATTATGCGGTAGGTGTAGCTGTTGCTGACAATGTGTTTGGCCCCTGGAAAAAAATAGAAACAAATCCGTTATTAAGCCAAAATAACAGTGGATTTTCGGGTACCGGTCATGGCGATTTATTCCAAAAAGGGAAGCAGTGGTACTATGTCTGTCATACGCATTTTTCTGAACAGCAAGTTGCTCCTCGACGTACGGCGATAGTACCTGTCGATCTTATCTCAGGGGAAGGGAGTGGGAGGATAACGCCTAAGTTTGACAGTACTAAATTTAGATTACTTGAGGTTGTAGATAAATCTGCTTCCTCCATTGATGTCGCTTTCGGCGATCCGTTCATTCTCTATGATAAACCCAGTGATCAATATTATCTGTATGGAACAGGGGGGACGGAAAATGGGTTTATAGCATACAGTTCAAAAGATCTCATCCAGTGGAAGGAAGTAGGGAAGGTGTATGATGGAAGACAGCCTAAAGGGTGGGGGACCAAAGACTTTTGGGCGCCGGAGGTGTACCTGGTCAATGATAAATACTACATGTATTATAGTGCGCACTGGAAGGAAAACCCCGAGGATAAATTGGAGAACTATCGCATTGGTGTGGCGGTCGCGGATAATCCGGCGGGACCATTTTTAGACCTGACAGGCAAGCCGTTATTTGACCCCGGCTATCCCATTATCGATGCCAATGTTTTTAGGGATACCGACGGCAAAAATTATTTGTTTTACTCCCGTTGTTGCTATGAACATCCCGTGGCTTCTGAAATTGCCGACTGGGCTAAATCTAAATGGGGATATAAAGATATTGAGGAAAGTTGGGTCTATGGCGTTGAATTGGACAGCAGTATGCAGCAGGTCATTGGGCGTCCTGCACTGTTAATACGACCGCCGCTAAAGATGAATGATAAGCAGTCCGAATGGGAAAGTCGTTCCGTATCCTCAGGTGAAATCAACAGAAGATGGACGGAAGGTTCATTTTTATTAAAAGCAAAAGGCCAATATTATATCATGTACTCCGCTAATTATTTTGCGGGCGCAAATTACGCCGTCGGTTATGCTACCTCCACCTCTCCTTTGGGAAGTTACAGCAAATCAGAAACCAATCCGATTATACAAAAAAATACCGATCACGGCGGAGTTATTTCAGGTACGGGGCACAATAGTATTTTTAAAGATCGCAATGGTAAACTGCGTTGTGTTTATCACGGGCGGACAACAAAAACAGGAGATAAGCGGATGGTCTTTATCCGGGATATTCGCTTTAATAAAGATAATCAATTACAAATCGAGTCAGAATGACGTTGAAAGTTACTTTGAATCCTTGGTTATTTTTCTTTGCATGGTTGCTTTATTTCTTCGTTGCTGTCGTTCTCCGGTGTAGGAGCGCAAGTTAAATCAGCTTTCTTTTGCCGGTGAGTATGACCTAAATCCGGTTCGGTTACTACCATCGGATCGGTATTGTTTGAAACAGGAATACTGTTTTCACTAAACAAACATTTGCGATACCATCTATTACTAAAATAATATGCAATAATCAAACCTTGTTTCACTATCGAATGTTGCAAAATCTTTTCCATTGTTTTTAATGATTGAATAAGTAGGTGTACTTCTATACCTATTGATTTAATAAAAGAACAATCAAAATGGGCAATTGGTTTAAACTAATTCGGTTCAAACTACTTCCCGATGAAAATGGTTCTTCTAACGTTGGACTCGAGATAAAATTGTCATGATCATATTAGACGCTTTAAATATCGCATTCATTGCTCTGATAGCGCAACAGTCGGAACGCACGGAGGCATTAAATACCGGAAATTCGAACGAGTGGTATACAGAACCGGGTATTTGGCTCTTTATCCTTATCTTTATTTTTGTTATGACACTCGTTATCTACCGAAAATTAGTGAAGAAAAATTAATCTATACCCGTATTTCTATAGTGTTTCTATTGTCAAGACCGTATTGTGTCAATCGTTGAGCATATGATCCGGAAAAGGTGCAACAATAGGAAAATAAAGGTGAACTGTTGTCCCGACACCAACCTTGGATTCGACTTTAATGCTTCCTCCAAGACGCTCCATGACACGCTTGACAAGTGATAAGCCGATCCCCGTTCCAGGAATCCCACCGACATTATCTGCCCGGGTAAACATTTCATAGATATGTGGTAGATGTTCTTCAGGGATGCCTATGCCGTTATCCTTGATGCAATAATAGGTCATATCATCCTTGGTGCTACTCTCAATGTTGATCGTAGGTTTGTCGGACTGAGAAGAATATTTAATGGCGTTTACAATAAGGTTGGTAAATATCTGATAAACAGCGCTTTTTTCTCCCCATATTGGTAGCAATTGCCCAAAATGGGGCTTACAGTCTGCTGCATCATACAATGTTTTATTTTCCTGAAAGATACGTTGTAGTGTGTAAGCCATAGGAAGCGGCTCTTTGTCCAGAACGCTTGCCCGATGTTGACTTAATTGTACCATATTGTTGATGATATCCTCAATATTGGCCACACTTCTGCTGAAATTCTGATACCATTTGTTGGTTTTGGAAAGATCAATATTGTCGGAATGCTGTTGTAGAAATTGAATGCCCATTTTTAGAATTGACAAGGGATTTTTCAGGTCATGGGATAGCGTATAGGTAAACATTTCCAATTCATTGTTCAGACTCAGAAGTTCTTCATTAAGTAATTGTCTTTCTTTAAGTTTTCTAAATATGGATTCTTTAATAATCTGATTGAGACGCAAGACAAAATTGATTTCTGCATCGTTCCAAGGTTTGGCGACATCATAACGAACATCTTCCCAAATTTTTAGTTTCCCGGGTTCTTTAGAAGCTTTTTCGACCTGTCCAATTTGCATCACACGACTTTGACTTGCTTTTCTGAACCATACAAGATAATAATCATTTTCGAGGCCAACTTTGAGATACATCAGTCCTGCAAAATTTAATTTTTCTTTGAAATGATGCTGGTGATTTAATCTAAAGTTGTAATCCTTAAACAATGCTTTATCACTATGTTGTTGGAGAAATTGAATGATTTCATAAAACATTGATTTATGCGGTGTATGGCGGTGGTTGAAGACATCGCCCTGATTAAAAATGGAAAGACCATCTGCATTGACCAGTTGGGTGAGCGTATCTATGTGCTGGACTAATGCGCAGTTAACCATTTTGTTCTCGGACAGACTTTTTTTAAGCTCTTTTTCTGCCGAATTAAGAAGTTCTGTTCTTTCGAGCAGATTTTGTTTTACGTGGCTTTCATACTTATTGGTTGCAGCCTGGATGGCAAAAGTACACAGTTTCCGTTGTTGTAGATCCACCTCTTTTTCATGGGCATCTTGAGCCACCACAAGTCCCCAGAATTCATTATCTATACAAATACGGAAAAACAATGCGCTCTGGACGTTGATCTTTTCGAGAAAAAGATGATGCAGTTGAGGAAGCGGGCGCAAAAGACTGGAGAGTGTGTCTATGCTATCTTCCATATACACAAAATGCTGATCAACTTTTTTGATGTTGGGAACATAACGATACGAATAGCTGCTGTAATATTCCATCGCTTCTTGGGGCATGAAATCTTTGGAAAACTCTTTTCCCCTGAAATAAGGCTTACCTTCAGCGGTATGTTCGGCGATCACCTCACTATATCCGGTTTCCTGAATCTGAAGGACAAAAACACGATCGTAATTTAGTAATCTATTGATTGCTAAGCAAACCCTATCCCAGTTATTAGGTTGGATTGTGTCGAGTAAAAAGTTAAATTCGTTTATTTTTTTTGCAGAAATATATTTTTTATGTTGTCGTTCCCATTCAATATAAAAGTGACCTTGGTATAGTTTGATTTTGAAATAGATACGTTCCTGGAATACCTTTATGGGCAGGATATGACGTGACTGACTATTTTCACGCAATTCACTTAGCACATTTGCGATCTTTTGGATAGCATCACCAAAAGCCTTGGCAAAACTTTCGAAAAAATTCGTGCGTAATAGAACGTCAGTAGGCAGATTGGCTTTTTCAGCTGCGAATTCGCTCAGAGCTACAATAGTATATTGTTCATCCAAAACAACAAGACTGCCAAAATGCTGAAGTTTGATCGCATTTTGATTGTTAGATTGAAAATCAGTGTTCATAGTAACCCAAAAACTCCTTAAGATATATGCCTAAATATACGAAAAAAATTGATACAAGTGGATTGTCTATTGGTGATTAATAGGATATTTTTATTTATCAAATTTCTTTATTTGAATTTATTTTCTTAAAAAATAATTATATTATTTGTTTGCTTGTTCATCGTTGCTCCAATTTATAGTCTATTCAGGACGTATTCGATCTGCAAGACCTTTAACGAGGAGTTTCCATTGCGGATAAGAGGCCCCAATTTTCGCCGCCAACCCAATAATTAAGTTCCTGATATTGTCACCTAGGCTATGATTTTCCACGTTAATGATTTCATTACGCCCAGCATATTGAATTAATATGCTGTTGCGTCGTTGTTCTACAAGGAAGGTAGAAGAGGAGATCCCTTCAAAAAAATGGGCGGTATCTTTGTTATCGGGATGTTTTGGATCAGGACAGGGTTTTAGGGTCAAAGCAAGTAACTTATATTCACTCGTTACATCTTGGGTAATATTAACTACATTTACCCAGTCATAGCCCTCACTGCTAGGCAGGCCGGGGCCGGGAATATTCAGTCTAATGTAGTCATGTAGCGCCAGCGGACGGTCTATCGGAAAACCGTTGCTGTCGGTCAACTGAAAAGTCGTGGTGGGGATTTTTGCAAGGTCATACCAGTAATTGACATCCAAGAGATAAGCGCATACAGTCTCAAAGGCCAAGTCGGCCATTGCAGCACTCTCAAAATCAACTGACTCAAAGCAATCAAGCTTCTTTCCTTCTTTCTGTTCAGGAATAATATTTTTCATGCCTTTTTAATTAAGAACAGTGTTCGGTCTATTATGGTTTGAATGAAAATAGTGAATCACTGATGGGTAGCCTAAGGATAGGGAAAAAATAAACGGACAATGGTGCCTTTCTTTAATTGGCTTGAAAGGTTGATGGAACCGCCCAATCTTTCGATCAATTGCTTTACCAAAGATAAACCAATGCCTGAGCCGGCCATATGCGTGCTGTTACTCGCGCGTTCATGGGCAAGAAATACCCGGCTTAGTTCATCTTCGGGGATACCAATCCCATTGTCCTCCAGAAAATACACGATCCCCTTATCTGTCTGTTCGCTGTAAATGTGTAAGTAATCAAGTGAGGATTTCTTGGCATATTTTACGGCATTTGCAATCAAATTCATAAAGATCTGATAGACCATGGTGCGATTGGCATGTAAAGGATAGAGATGACCTAAGCGAAATGACAGGGTCAATTGCGGATAGAGTAGTTTTACTTCGGACAGGCAATTATGTATCGTTCGATCCATGGCAATATGCTCTGCGAGATGCGTATCTGTACGTGCTTTACTGACCTGTAGGGTTTGATTTATAATGGCCTCAATATTTTGAATTGAATTTGCAATATTGTTATTCCATTGTTGGCTCCTCTCGGGGTCTATATCCGGATTTCGCATCAAGAAATCATTGCCCATCTTCAGGACGGCTAAGGGATTTTTTAGATCATGCGATAAGGTATTGGCCAGTAAATCCAATTGGTGGCTAAATGAGATTTCTTCCTCTTGTTTTTTTATCTGATTATAAACCAGCTTGCGTGCGGTGACGTCATGCGCCGTATGTAAAATAGCATAAGTATTCCCAGCTTCGTCCACAAGTGCTTTATATTCAAAATCGAAGTAACGGGTCGTTTTTGTACTACCATTGATAATATCTGCGGGTGTATCCGTTGCCTGATAGGTAATCCCTGTATTCCATACTTTTTTGAGAATCGAAGAAAAGCCTTCCTGCTTGAAACCCGGAAAACAGGTGCAGAATGTCTTGCCCAGAATCGTGCGATCTGTACACCACATATCCAACATGGCCTGGTTTGCATAGGCAATATGAAGATAAGGGCTATTGTAAACCGCGGTGGCAAGAGGCGAGTGATCAAGAACAGCTAATATGGAAACTTGTTCGTTAACTATCATATCAATGTGTGTAGCAATTAATTGGTGGAAATAGCTCCGGTATGCTAAAATAAAATAATTTTACTGAATGTATATTTTCCAGTTCCATTTGTTGCAGACAAAACATTTTTTACCTGACAAAACTGAACAAAAATACTATTTAGTACGTTTAAAATATTGTATCTCCCGTTCATGTTTCTTAGCGGCTTCCAGACTGTCAAAAGTGCCCAGGTTTTTTCGCTTGTTGGTCTCTTTATCTGGATGCTTAGCGTAAATTCGGTATTTTCCTGATTTGAGTTTACGTATCATTGAATAAATTTTTTAGTTAACCTAAACTTGCTCTTAGTTTGGCGATCAGGTCATTGGCCTTTGTATTTTCAACCTTTATTTTTCTTATTGTAGGCCGCTTACCTTTATCTTTTTGTTTGATAATCTTTAACAGCTCCTCACTATATTCATTTTTATAGTTGCTTAGATCAAAAGCCTGACTATGCTGTTGAATAAGTTGCGTGGCCATATCCATTTCTACTTTTTGTATTTTGACTTCAGCAGGCAGCTTCAGTTCATCAAGGCTTCTTATTTCCTGTTGATAACGGATTTTGTTCAAAACCAAAACATTTTGATACGGTTTTATGATGGCAAGGTGCTCTACATTACGCATGACAAAAGCGCCAAGTCCGGCTGTTTTTGTTTTATCCAGAGCTTTTAATAACAGTTGATACGCTTTTTCACCACCTTTTTGGGGTTCAAGATAGTAGGGTGTCTCAAAATAGATGCTGTCGATATCTGCCAATTTGACGAATGCATGTAAATTGACGAGTTTTGATTTTTCCGGACTGGCATCTTCAAAATCAGCATCTTCCAATACCACATAATGATCTTTCATAAAATATCCCTTGACAATATTATCCCATTTCACCTCTTTGCCCGTTTGTTCATTGACGCGTTTGAATTTAATATTGGCTAAATCTTTTCGATCTAGCATATCGAGATCAAGGCTGCTGCTTTCTGTTGCGCTATATAGTTTTATCGGGATGTTTACCAAACCAAATCCGATTGCTCCTGTCCAAATGGCTCGCATAGTATGTTATTTTTATCGCTATCTGATAGCCAGATTGCGTAATTACGATTATTCTCAAGAGATAACCGCTACTAAGTTGAAATAGTTTGGGCCATTCTAAAAAAATAGTGCGTTTGTTCTTTCCCTTTCCACGCCCGACGAAGTAATTCAAACTTTTCTTTCTGAAATTGGTTATATGGGCATTGCTTATCTCACAATATGGATTTAAAATCAAACGAACCTTTCTGGTTAATAAAAAATGGACTCCTGGCAACTTATCCCGCCTTGCGTGAGGACAAGGTCTGCGACGTTTTAATTGTTGGCGGCGGAATCACCGGCGCGCTGATTGCTCACCAGTGTATATCAATGGGAAAGAAATGCGTGCTGATTGACAAGCGGGAAATCGTTAATGGGAGTTCGGCGGCGACAACATCTATGTTGCAATACGAGATCGACACCCCGCTCTATCAATTAATGGAATTAATAGGCGAGGAAGGTGCCATAGCCAGTTATGAAGCTTGTAGTAAAGCAATAGACAATATCGGATTGCTTTCACGCAAGATCGGATCCAAAGCTGGTTTTCGGACAAAGGATTCATTATATTATGCTTCGCGCAAAAAGGATATTACTTGGCTAAAACAAGAATTTGATGCCCGGAAAGCTGCTGGGTTTAAAGTTAAATGGCTTGACGAGGATGAAATCAAAACCAGATACCATCTCGACAAAGCCTACGGCGGAATACTCTCCGAACAAGGGGCTAGTATAGATGCCTTTTGTTTTGCGCACGAACTGCTGACCCACAATGTCAGGCATGGATTGGAAGTTTTTGACAAGACAGCGCTTATTTCTGTAAAAAGCAATCTGCGCAGCCATACGGCAGAGGTATCTACAGGTGCAACGATCCGCGCAAAAAAAATAATTTATTGCATCGGTTATGAGACAGTAGGGATAATCCCAGAAAAATTTGTGGACTTACTCAGCACTTTTGCCATCGTATCCGAAGTGAATCCGTCTCTTTATCAGCGATATAAAGACTTATTGATCTGGAATACTTCCGATCCTTATCTTTACATGCGGACGACCGATGATGGTCGATTTTTGATCGGTGGCGAAGATGAGGAATTTCGTAACCCGCAAAAGCGTGATGCATTGATCGCTAAAAAGACCGATAAGTTGGAAAGATCTTTTCACAAAATTTTCAATAGGCCTTTTTTCACAGATTTTAGCTGGGCCGGAACCTTTGGCGTGACCAAAGACGGTTTACCCTATATCGGTGAACATAAGCAATTTAAAAACACCTATTTCGTTTGTGGCTTTGGGGGCAATGGAATTACATTTTCGGTCACTGCAATGGAAATGGTCGCCCATTGGTTGGAAAATAAGAAACATCCCCTGTCCGAGTGGTTCAGGTTTGGACGTTAAGGGTTTAGCTATATTTTAACAGAAAGCGAAATAGTTTATATTCGAGCTTACTCCCTGTCAATTTTTCTTTGATGAAAGGGAATTTTCCTTCCATATATACCTGTTGTATAACCGGATGGATATAATAATTTTGTGATACAGTTTTGGTATTGCCCAATTGTTTGGCGACCGTCTTTATTACCTCATTTAGTTGTTTTTTTCGCGTGTTTAGATCATCTCCCTGTTTTGATCGGGATAATAGATCGAACGCTTCTCTGCTGGCTCCCCAGATACGGATATCTTTACAGGTGATCTGTCCCGGGCAATGATTACGCAGATAGGCATTAAAAGTGCGTCCGCAAAAATTGCTTTTGCCTATTTTTTTATCGAGCTGAAATAGGTTTTTTCCTTTTAGCTGGAGCAGTTCGCCAAGTAATTTTGCCTGTAGTTTGTCTCGCCAGGTCTTTTCCTGAAAAACACCTTTTTTTCCTTTGTAAGCGAATGTGATGGTATTGTCCGTTATCTTGACATGCCGTTTTTCAAGGGTGCTGAGACCATACGACTTGTTTTCCAGTGTATAACGCTTATTGCCAATTCGTATAAGCGTACTATCCATTATTTTAAAAGCAATTGCACATAGTTTTTCCATCGTCCAGTCCCTATGTTTCAAATGTCGGGAGCTTATTTTTCTAAGATCCTGAAGGTACTGACCCATATAGAGCACATGTCTAAATTTATCGGTTTGTTTTTGATGGACAAATTTTGGATGATAGATATATTGTTTGCGGTCTTTCTGGTCAAAACCATAGGCCTGGAGATCATTTCTTGCACTCTTTGCAATCCAGACATCTTTCCAATTTGGCGGAATGACCAAATGATGTATCCTTTCCAATATCTTTGGATCCGTAATTTCTTGGCCTGAGTTATCAAAATATTTAAAGGTTTTTCTAATCTTTCGCCTTGTATAGCCTTGTTTATTTTTGATCTTCATATAGACGCTTTATTTAGATAACAATTGTTGAACTTATGCCGTTGAATAATAAAAAAATCCTCATTATCGACAAATAAGGATCTCTTTATGGTTAATTTGGACGATAGGTGATTATAATCCTTTATCCCTTAGTGTTTTGATGTATTCGTGTGCTTCCAATTGTATGGCCAGCTGCTTTTCGATCAGCAGGAGGAGGTCGTGCGTGATTTCCCAATCTTGATTGTCAACAACATCTTTATAGGTCTTTGTAAAAGCATCTTCCCCCTGTTCACAACTTGAAAGCAGACTTTTTTGGTCATTGCCGGAGACGGCAGATTTAATGTCCATCCATATTCTGAAAAGCTTACCGCTGATCATTGTACCATCGGTAGCTGCTTTGGCATGCTGTTCCAGATAAGGCTTAAGCTCTTCAATAAATAGTTCGGATTGATTCATATAATCAACGAAAATAGGGTTTAAGGTGTCGATATGAAGACGGTCGGCAATCTCAATTGCTTTCTTATACCCGGCGATGCGATCATTGTTGATCTGTATGAGATCATTGATCAATGTGCTATCATTTATTGTTATCGTTTCCATTTATTTTAGCGTTTTAAGATATCTGATTTAATTTCAATCTAAGAACTTATGCCGGAGCTGTTCCGTTGAAAAAAATAGCAGTATGCGTATTTTTACCCTTTGGTAACTTCCAGGATGCCTTTAAAAAAAGATACACCCTGCAATGCTGCTCGAAGGTAAAATTGTCTGGCAAAACAGAAGAGAATAGAAGTCCGCTTGTCATGACTCGTTGATTTATCAAAACATTCGGCTAAAAAGAGACCGCTTTATCTGAATAAAGCGGCCTCTTTTTAGCTGATGCAGATCTTATTTTGTTTTACCAGAGTAGGAAGGTTTTTTTTCCTCTTCCAGGTTGCTCTTGGTTTGTTTTTTGTTTATAGAGCTGGCCGCCTCTGGTTGAACGATCGTTTTGTTATTTCCTTTGCCTATGGGACCGCCACAAATAATCAGCAAAATCGGTAAATACTGCTGATTGAATGCTGTTTTTTTAGATTTCATATAGCTGTTTTTTTAATGTATTGTCAAATTAATGTGAAAAACTCTACTATGTTAACATTCAAAAGAACTTTTGGTTTTATTGGATTCGATATACTTTTAACTGTTTTTGCAGTTTCTTGCGAGTCATATGAATTCTCGTTTTTATGGTTCCTTCCGGCATCCCAAAATAAGACGCGATTTCATGATATTTGTAACCCTCCAAAAATAACTGGAAGATCTGATAGTTGTCTTCGGAAAGACCGCACATGGCCTTCTCAATATCATCCGATACGAATTTATTCTCACCTTTATTCGCTTCTGTCGTATTATATGCTTCCAAACCTATATAGGTCTCATGGATATCACTGGTTCTTTTGGCTTTGCGATATTGGTTAATATAGACATTCTTCATAATAACATACAGCCACGACATTAATTTGGGATGCTTAATAAAGTCATCGATCGACTTCAATGCACGAATAAGTGTTTCTTGAATCAAATCCTCCTTTTCGTCAGGATCAGTGGTGAATTTTCCTGCGAAATGTTTTAATAGACTTCTTTTTTCTTCGAATAGCAAGTTTAAATTGGAATTGTTCATGATATCTATCGTTTATTTAAATTGATTGATTTTCCGAACATATCGGTGCAATTAGAGTGCTAATTTTTGTCAAAATTGGAATGTATACCCTTGTTTAAACAGCTAAATGCGGAAAATACGTATACCGGAAATTTTATACATTGTAGCTTATCAGCTACAAAAAAAGACGGTTTATTCAAAAAATAGTATACCAATAAAATAGATGTACGCTCTTTTTGTGGCCCCTCAAACGGGTATTTATTTCCTTAATAAATGTTTTAATTACGGATATAGGTCACTGTTATTTAATACCCCATACTGTCCAGGTTTTGGGGCAACCCGGACAGTTTTTCAATTTTATTGAACTAAAGTTTAATGAAGGGGGTTCCTTTACTAAGAATCAGCACATAAAATAAATTACATATGAAAGAGGTGAAAAAATTAATGGTTATTATTGGAATCGGGCTACTATGTAGCACAACATTGTTTTCCTGTAAAAATTCTCCGAGAGATAATACGGAGGGAAGTGAACAATCAGATAATATAACTCCAAGTAATGCCGATGAAACAAGGTATAACTTAAGTGAGCAACAGAAGATGAGTATGCAGAAAGATACAACCTTACTGGACTCTGCTCAAAAGGATAGTTCAATGCATGTCAAACATTAAGTTTTGCCATCGGCGACTTCACAGAACCCCCTAATAAAAAACTCCCGTTACGTAGGGAGTTTTTTACTAGGCGCGAATCGCTTTGATCAGGCTCTCCTTAGTCATTTTATGACGGCCTTTTATTCCGATTTTCTTGGCTTCCGCAAGTAATTCTGTTTTACTTCTTTCATCCAGCGCTGTGCTTTTTCCGCCTTTTTTTTCCGAGTCGGGCGTATTGGCTATGCGGGCAGATTTTTCTTTACTGTAACCTTCACGGCGCAAAGCTTCATATTTCGCGTCATCTTTGATCTGTTTACCATGATTTTTAGTCATAATGCTTCTTCTAGTTTTTAATTATAAGCCTTTTTCCTCGACGTCCTCCTCCTGATCTGAATCGGGAGGATAGATATCCTCCTCTTTATGATCCGGCTTCTCCGGATGTTTTTCGTGGTCCGGATCTATGTGGTCCAGATCATCTCTGTCGCGTTGTTCTTCCTCTGTGGGATCCGGGCCTTCCGCGTTTTCCGGATAGTATTTGTCAGGTGTCACCTCTTCCAGGTCAGGAACTCTAGGAGGTCTACGGACTGGTATGCCTTTATCTGTGCCCGGATTATTACCGATAGGGTCTATCTCGTTCAAAAGCAAGAAAGCATCTTCGAACTTTAATGGCATACCACTACGAAAATGAATTGTTGTTCTCATATTTCTATTTCCTTTTTTAAAAAGAACAATTACCGGATTCGAATGGTTGTGTTTATGTGAAATAGGTTTGTTATTATATGGATAAGATTGTTTCTACATCAAAAATGAAATTAATAATAAATACAAAACTTTTCAATCATGCATCTTGTTATTAAATTAAAGTAATTTATTAAAAAAGATACTATGAGAAAATTTGCACTACTTTTATTCGTTACAGGCGGCATTTGTTTACAGGCAAATGCACAGAAGATTGAAACCACACCGCAGATGGCATCAGAAGTCGGTATTGAGCCTATTCGTCAGGGCAATTGGATGGTAGGTGGTTCAATCGGAAGTCTGGGCTATAGTTTTGAAGGAAAATCATTTAATGCTGCACTCCAGCCACGTGCTGGTTATTTTGTATCTGACGGGCTGGCAATAGGTGCTCAGGCAAACCTAGGATTACATACAAAAAAGGACGAAGATAACGAATGGACCTATGGTATAGCACCATTTGTACGTTATTATTTTCCAAACGCTGGATCGTCTACAGGCCGTTTTTTCGGACAAGGTGATATTGGTATTTCCGGAAGTTCCATCGGCAAAAGTGCTTCTTTGGCCGTAGGAGCAAATGTTGGGTATGCCCATTTTATCACGCGAACGGTGGCTTTGGAAGCAACGTTTGGCTATAACTATAGCAAAGCGAGTATCAATACCGGCAGTGGTGCAAGCGGTCTCGGGGTAGGCGTGGGCTTCCAGATCTATTTACCGGGAAAAAGATAAAATCAATAGAACTAGCAATCTTAACAGTACGTTTCCACCCCAGTTGGGGTGGAAACTTTTTTTGTAAGTATAAATACCTGTCTTCGGCATAAAAACACTTGTTCTGCCAGTAGCCAGTCAAACTTTGAAACATTTAATCGCTGACTACTGTTCTATATACAGATCAGAAAGGATAAAAAACAATGGCTAGAACAAAAGATATCGGATTGGTCCTTAAGGATCGAATGGGAAAATGGTCTTCGTATACTATTCCTTTGCTAAAAGAGTGTCATCTAAAAGATAAGATTGTCAGGAGCAATGAACTTGAAGGTATATTCGTTATCGGGAATATTGCGACAGGTCTATATATATTTTCACTCTATAAGAATCGTTTTATCGATTTAATGGGAAAGAGTATTGGGATGGATGAAATTTGTGATCATTTCAATGAATATAAAGAAAACTTAATATAAATATATATCAATTCATTTTTGAACTAAAAAGGAGTATTATGAGTAATTTAACATGGAAAGGACGTTGGAACGAGTTAAAAGGTAAAGTAAAGCAACAATATGCTGATTTGACCGACGATGATTTGTTATATGCAGAGGGCAAGGAAGATGAGTTGTTAGGTAAGTTGCAGCAGAAAACCGGAAAGACAAAAGAGGAAGTGGAAGATTGGTTAGATAAAATGTAAGCGTTTGATTTTACGTTTTAAACTTACATATGAGAAGAAATGCGGTCAATTAGTTATTGACCGCATTTTTGTTTTTTATAATGAGAAGATTGGTTTGTCCAATTTAATGGCGAGTCGATACACCGCATTCATTAAGCCTACATGACTATAGGCCTGTGGAAAATTACCCCATTGGCTACCATTATTTTCAGTGACATCTTCGCTAAACAGTCCCAGATGATTACTATAAGTAAGCAATTTTTCCAGAATTTCTTTTGCTTCTTCGACTCTTCCCACGCAAGCTAGCGCTTCTACATACCAAAATGCGCAAACTAAAAAAGTAGACTTGGGTTTACCGAAATCATCTTGGTGTTTGTAACGGTAAAAGAGTCCATTTTCCCCTTTAAGTTCTTTCTCCAGCGCTTCAAGATGTTGCCGTGCGCGTGTGGATTTAGGATTTAAGTAGTCCATGACAATTAATTGCAGGGTACTGGCATCTAAATTTTTGCTATCCAAAGCATTTTGGTACACCTTTCTTTCTTCGTCATAACAAGCCTCGATATATGCGGCTGCTTTTTCGAGGAGTACAGTTGCGCGCTGTTCCATATCCTGATAGCCGTTTTGACGGGCAATAAGTAGCGCCGCTTTACAGCCTACCCATTGGAAAAGATTGGAATAGCAGTGATGGTTGGCAAAATTTCGGAACTCCCATATTCCGGCGTCTTTCTCATCTATGGTTGCCTCAATTTTTTCCAGAATAAAATTTACCCAACCCAATACATTTTTGTTCTCGTGGATTTTAAAGCGTTGATCTGTAAATAAGGGGAGTAGGGCAATCATGGCTTGGCCATATACATCGTTTTGGATATGTTCAAACGCTTGATTGCCAATACGGACCGGACCACTGTCTTGATAGCCATCTAAATAGGGAAGGATGTGTTCGGTGAGTTCCGAATTTCCGAGTATACCATATAAGGGTTGCAGCCTTCCTGGGTTATGATGCGTAATGCCGGCGATATAATTCGCAAAGCTTTCCATTTCTTCAAATTGACCAATATGTGTCAATGCGGTCAAGACATAATAGCTGTCGCGTACCCAACAGTAGCGATAGTCCCAATTTCTTCCGGAGCCTGGAAATTCGGGGAGACTCGTGGTCGAAGCGGCGATAATTGCACCCGTATCTTCATATTGGTGCAATTTGAGCACCAGTGCCGAACGGATCACTTCTTTTTGGTAGATATTTGGAATACTGCAATGTTTTATCCAGCGTTGCCAGTACCCCAATGTTTTTTGAAGGAAATCCTCACAGGTACCTGCAATGGCAGATTCGAAAGCTGCATCATAGGTCAATATAAGATATTTGTTTTCATTAATAATCGTCCAGTTGTCATCCTGAAAAAAATGGGAGATGGGCACGTCTGTCGTCAAGCGTATCCGTTCGCCAATTTCAGCGCTACTGTACAGAATATGATTGCTTCCCCGCGTAGGTTTTAAGGTATTCCGACCGTAGTTTCCAGTCGGCTGGCATTGGATATTGACGCTTGGGGCGCCTCTTAGCGGTTCTATTTTGCGGATTAACATCAGAGGTTTAAAATAGCGTCCGAATTGTTCAAACCGCGGCGCAAAATCCGTAATGCGATAAGCAAAGGATGCGGTATGGACTTCCGTGCAGAGTATATTGGAGTTTTTGATATAATATTGTTTGGTTTCAACAATATCCTCTTCTGGCTTTATGATAAAACGCCCTCCCTGACTTTTATCCAATAGACCGCCAAATATAAAACTATCTTCGAAGGACGGCCAACATAACCAAGATATGTTACTGTCGATGCCTACATGAGCAATATAGGAACAATTGCCGATGATACCGGTTTGATAAATATGTCTGTCTACTGTTGTATTTTCCTTCATTGTTTTATAATAAGTTGATTTAAAAATTGAAGTACATCTTCCTGTTGATCTAAATAATATTTTGCTGCGGATTTATTACTGCCCACTTTGATACTGATAGTTGATTGTGGTAAATACTTAAAAAGATCTTCATCGGTGATATCGTCTCCGATCGCCAAGAGGAAATCAGCTTTGATATGACCGGCAATTTCTAATGCCGCCTTTCCTTTGTTGACCTCAGTATTTTTTACTTCAATAACGGCATTTCCATCGAGAAGCTGCAGCCCATAGTCATTCAACATCGGATTTAAAATTTCTTTCAATTCTGCAGCTTTAAGTTCTCCGAGTCCAAGTTCCACTTTACGATAATGCCATGCCAGGGAATACGGTTTGGCTTCTATATAGGCGCCTGGAGTCTGATCGGCGAGTTTCTCCATGATTTTTTTGACTTCCGGCATCCAGTGGAGGGCTAGTCCTTTTTTATAAGCCCAGTTGAAATTTGGAAAATTGGACCAGATTCCATGTTCCGCAACCAGATAATAGGAACGTCCATCGAACCAAGTGGACAGACTTTCCTGTGCACGACCGCTGATGATGACGAGCGTATTGAGCGGATCAGCGATTATACTATCCAGCAAATTGTATAGGAGGACGGTAGGACTTGCCTTCTGAGCATGATTTTGAAATTTGACGAGTGTACCGTCGTAATCTAAAAAAAACAGCCTGTTGTGGCTTTTTCGGTAACGTTCGGCAATACTGCTAAATACCTTGTCGGAAATTCGTCGTGCCCATTCATCACGTTGTATCGCTTTTGTTTCCGCCAAGCGGCTGATAAACAAACGGACCCAGTGCTGCACATTAAATTTCTGTATAATTTGACGGTTGGCTTCTGAGCGCTCGTGAATCTCCTCGGGGGACATTTTAAGTGCCTGATAGATGCTGTCGGCAGTTTCCGTCCGATTATAAGGGTTGACGATGAGTGAATCGACCAACTCCTTTGAAGCACCTGCAAATTCACTGAGGATCAATACCCCGTTGCTACGGGTGTTGCTGGCAATATATTCCTTACTCACGAGATTCATGCCATCCCTCGTCGAGGTAACCATACAAATGTCTGATGCCAGATATAGACCTATAAGTTCTTCAAATGGAAGAGATTTATAAAAATAAAGTACCGGAGTCCAGCTTAGATTACCATATATGGAGTTTATCTCGCTTACTTTTCGATTGATTTCATCTTTTAGTTTCTTATACTGTGATACTTTATCTCTGGAAGGAACAATAAGCATATACAATACAACTTTTGAATGTGATTCCGGATATTTTTCCAGGAAAGTGAGAAAAGCACGTAATCTTTCTAATATTCCCTTACTATAATCCAGCCGATCTACAGATATGATTATTTTCTGATCGGGAAAATGACTGCGAAATTGCGTCGCGATGGCATTTACCTCCGGAAGGGAGCTGGCATGTACAAACTTATCGTAGTCAATCCCCATTGGAAAAGATTCGATGAATATATGCCTGTCTTTGTGTTTGAGCTGATTGTGACCACAGGGGACATTTAATATTTTCTTGCAGGAGTTCAGAAAGTTTTGACTATCTGCAAATGTATGAAAGCCAACGAGATCAGCTCCCAAGAGCCCCTCAATCAGTTCCTTCCGTTGTGGGATATTCATAAAAAGCTCTTCTGAAGGGAAAGGTATATGATGGAAATAGCCAATATTGAGTTCCTTGTTTTCCTGACGTAAAAGTTGCGGGAGCAGCATAAGCTGGTAATCCTGTACCCAAATAAAATCTGGAGATTGCGGTATGGATAGTGCCGTTTCGCAAAATTTTTTATTGACCGCTACATAAGTGGACCAGTATTCCCGATCAAAGTGTATATAACTCGGCTGGTAGTGGCAGATCGGCCAGAGGACCTCATTGGAGTAACCCTCATAAAAATTTCGGATTTCTTCTTTTGAAAGGAAAACCGGCAGCAGGTTCATCGGTTTGAGCAATTCGGTGATTTTCTCCTTTTCAGCATCATCCTTGGGAACTATTCCCGGCCAGCCTACCCAGAGGATTTCGCTGGAATCAAACGCAGAATTCAAGCCGGTGGCCAAACCGCCAGTACTTGGTTTGATGATGAGTTTGTCTTTTTTTCGTTCTATTTGTATCGGCAGCCTATTTGAAATTATTATTTTCTTTTTATTCTTCATAAAAGTATTAGATCGATTTATTTGCAGTGTAGAAGAGTTATAATAAATATAACGATGGGTACCTAATCTAGTTATATGAACAAGCCATGGCCAGAAATAGTTTAGAATAATTCAAATAATCGCGATTTTAATTTTTTACGTTGATGTGGAATGAGAAATTTATGCAGCGCAGATCTTGACCTGTTTTGATCTTTCAATAGGGTGTGGAAGGGTAAAAAAAAAGACCTAAAGCAAGCGCTTTAAGTCTTTTCTGTGTATTCACTATTATGAAATACTAGGTATACTTATTTTTTCTTTGTGGAGTCGGTCATTCACAAACTCATCCAATATTTTTCCCAATCGACCGGAAATTTCACCAAGAATGCTTTCCCAGTCTTTTACGGTACCATCGCAGTTGTCTGAAACAATTTTGACACTATGAAAAGAGAGATTTTTGAGAAAACAAAAATTTGCAAGTGCGTAAGCTTCCATATCAAAAGCCAAAGGATTCAGGTGCTTAATATCTTGATAGAATGCTGTATTTACATTGATAAAACGATCTGATGTCAATAGGGCGTCCGCATAATTAAACTCCGCCCCGGAAACAGATTCTATTGAACCCTGCCCCTTTAATAAAAGCGTATTTTCCAAAAAGAATCCATCAGTATAAGCGTCGCCTTGGGCATAGTAATTTGGATACAGTACGTGACCGATTGGGTGCCGTGTACATCCGACTGTGCCGACATTGAGTAGAACCGGGGTAATACCTAGTGCCTTGATCTCCTCATATAGCGTTGCCACAGATAAGAGTGCGTTCACTTTCCCAACACCTATTTCATAGATGATGGTCGATTTATTGTCGGTAGTAAAAGATAATTCATTTTTATTTGCTACCAGAATGATTGTTTCAATCTCTTTGTTAAGGATCATTTAGTTTTCTTCAATATAAGGGTATTCGAAAGCGAGTTCTCCAGCATTGATCAAATGTAAGAAATTGACACAGGCTTGTTTTGAGGAATCGAAATCCATAAACGTGTAGTTTCCGCAACTGATCGGATTTTGAAAAGGTACCTCATAACCCGCTGTCAAAATCGTTTCGAGTACTTCTTTCATCAATTCGGCAACTGCTTGAGGGCTTCTGTCTGTGCCTGCTAAGACTACATAAAATCCCGTACAACAGCCCATTGGTCCAACATAGATCACTTCGTCACCTAAGATTGTCCTAATTTCCGTTGCAAAACAGTGCTCCAAAGTGTGCATCACCTCCGGAGACAACATACGTTCCGGAGAATTCGGTCTGATCATGCGGATATCGTATGTCGTGTAGCTTTCAATGTTGCTGTTATTGGTATTGGAAGCCTTGGCATATATCCCTTGTTTCAACTTGGTGTGGTCTACCGTGAAACTATTTACTTTTGCTTTTTCTTTTGTATACATCTTATTCTGTGCATTACTGTAAAGCTGTAGGCTTCACAGGGGTTAAAAGTTGAATTTAAAATTTCTACAAAGGTAGTAGATATTATTGAAAAAAGATGGATAAAAAAGCTATTTTAACACTTCATAATGTTCTACGGTAGGGAACGGATCATAATAGTGATGCAATAGTTTTTCCCATTCTTTAAACAAGTCAGACTCCCTGAAACCGACAGTGTGGTCTTCTAATGTTTCCCATTCAACCAATAGAATGTATTGATTATCCTTTTCTATGCATTTGCGGAGCGAATGTGTAATATATCCTTTGCTTGCGCTGATATACTGGCAGGCAGTTTTATAATCACGTTCGAAATTAGACTGTTGTCCCTCGATAATTTGTAGTACGGCTACTTCTAAAATCATAATTTGTTTTTTTAAAATATATAGTTAAGTAAATATATCAAATATTTCCACGATAAAAAAAGTCTAAGTTTCAGCAATAATGGCTTCGGGGCTTTGGGAAGCGATAATATCCAAAACAAAAGGTATTCCGGGGTTACGGTTTTCGGCATTCCAGGCCAGGGAAAGCGTCGTTCGTTGGGGCAAGCTGTCCAGTTCCAGGAAACAGACGTCAACCTGATAACCATTCTTTAAGGAAGCGGGAACAATGGCGACACCCAGTCCCTGAGCCACCATATTAAATATTGTTAATGCGTTTACGGTACGCAAGGTAACTTTCGGTGTAAACTGATGATCCCGGAAAATACTCATGACCAGATCGTAATAGGAATGGCTGTAATTTTTCGAAAATAGGATAAACGATTCATTCTTTAGCGCGTACAGATTTGGTTTTTTCTGTATTAATAATGGATGGTTTTTTGGTAATACAAGGCTAAAATGTTCCGTATAGATAGGAAGGCTATGTAGTCCTATGGGCGTATCGGAAAGACGGACAAAGCCAAAATCAAGTTCCTTCTTTTGAATCAGGTCCAATTGTGTTTCATTGGCAAGTTCATGTAGGGATAGCTCAATATCCGGTTGTTTTTGTTTGAGGTTGATCAGTAATTGTGGTAATATTGTCTGTACTGCTGAGCCGATGAACCCCAGTTTTAGTGTGCTGATCCTGCCATTGGCCAAGCTCTGGAGCTGGGTCTCAATCTGATCTAAATGCCTAAACAATTCTTTCACTTCTTCAAAGAGATAATTGCCTGCTTCGGTCAGTGATACATGTCGTTTGTTCCGTTCCAATAGCGTTACACGGTAATTCTCCTCCAGCTGCTTGATCTGCCGGCTCAGCCCTGGCTGGGCGATAAATAGCCTTTCCGCAGCTTTTCTGAAATGCAGCTCTTCGGCTAACACTTTGAAGTAAAGAAGGTGTCTGAGTTCTGTCTGATAATTCATGGTTATCAATTGATGATAAAAATGGTATTTCTAATTATTAAATATAGCGGCTAAATTTGATAAAAGCTTAATAACGATGGAAAAATTTTTATACGGCAGTGGACATTTGACTTGCTCCATTGCTTTAGCAATAGCAAAAGGGGATATTAAGGGAGAGATCTCGGCAGAAGTGAAAGCAAATATCGATAGAAGTGCCGCTTATGTGCGACAGATTGTCGAACGTGGGCAAGTTGTATATGGCATTAACACAGGTTTTGGTCCGCTCTGTACGACTTTAATTGACGCGGATCAAACGCAGTTATTGCAAGAAAATATTCTGAAGAGTCATGCTGTTGGAATGGGTGAACCTATCGCTAATGACCTGGCTAAAGTGATGTTGATATTGAAAGTTCATGCATTGGCAAAGGGTTTCTCTGGGGTACAGTACAGTACCATAGAACGTATTATCTGGCATATTGAACAGGATGTCGTTCCTGTTGTTCCCAAGCAGGGTTCCGTCGGCGCCTCGGGTGATCTGGCCCCGTTGTCCCATCTTTTTCTGCCTTTGATCGGCCTTGGCAAGGTTAGCGTCAATGGGGAGATTTATGCAACGGAAGCAATTTTAGCGAAACATAATCTTGCACCAGTTCAATTGGGGGCTAAAGAGGGACTGGCATTGATCAATGGGACACAATTTATGGCTGCGCATGGCGTCAAAGCCGTAAGTGAATTCAATAGGGTACTTCAAAATGCAGATATCATTGCTGCATTGATGATTGAAGGCTTAAATGGCTCGATAAAACCCTTCTTTTCCGAACTGCATGAGCTTCGCCCACATTCGGGGAACCGTTATGTGGCTTCAAATATCCATGCTTTACTTTACGGGTCGGCTATTTTAGAAAGTCATAAAGATTGTTCGCGCGTTCAGGATCCCTATTCTTTACGTTGTATCCCACAGGTGCATGGCGCTTCACGTAATGCCTGGCTTCATCTAAAGGATACGATCGAATTAGAAATCAATTCGGTAACGGACAACCCCGTTATTATAAACGATGAATTGACGATCAGTGGCGGTAGTTTCCATGGACAGTCCATTGCCTTGCCTTTGGATTATGCTACGCTGGCAGTTTCTGAAATAGGCAATATATCAGACCGTCGGGTTTATTTATCCTTAGAAGGGCAAACCAATGGGGTTCCGAAATTGTTGATGAAATCGACAGGACTCAATTCTGGTTTTATGATTCTCCAGTACAGTACAGCTGCCATAGCAAGTGAAAATAAAGGCTTATGTTTTCCTGCTAGCGCAGACAGCATACCGACATCGCTGGGGCAGGAAGATCATGTGAGTATGGGCTCTATTTCCGGTAGAAAGCTGCTTCAAGTCATAGATAATGTGGATAAAATCCTGAGCGTCGAACTATTATGTGCTGCACAGGCGAAGGATTATCATCACCCGCTGCAGTCCACTCCGGCATTGGAAGCTGTTCATGGACGCATACGCCAGTTTATTCCACATATTGAATCCGACCAGCCAATGGAAGCTTTGTTGAGCAGTGCATTGGAATTGGTCAAATCAGGCGAGCTGATTAGCTTACGCCGTCAAAGCAATCCACAGAAAGCCATAACGATGGAGCTCGTAGAACGTTTTGAAACATTTTAGCCTTACATGAAAATGGAAAAAGATTTAAAACTGATAGGTCCGTTCAGGCAATTATTGACAATGGACAATATTCCGTTGAAGGGCGCCGTAAAGGATGCGAAACTGCAGGTTATTGAACAGGCGGGAATTTTGATCGAAGGTGAACTTGTTCAAGAGGTCGGTGACTTTGATTTTCTGTGCCAAAAATGGCAGGATAAAGCAGTTCTTATTCGCCTTGAAGGTGATCAGGTTGCAGTGCCCGGTTTTGTTGACTGTCATACTCATATCAGTTATGCGGGACAGCGGGCAAATGATTTCGCACTTCGAAATGCCGGTTCTTCGTATCTTGAAATTGCGGAAGCTGGTGGCGGAATTTGGAGCACTGTCACCCATACAAGGGCTTGCGCGGAGGAGGATTTGACGGAGCTTACTGCTGACCGTGCTGCATTTTTATTGGCACAGGGGGTTACAACTATTGAAGTTAAAAGTGGTTATGGGCTTCAGGTTGAAGAAGAACTTAAGATATTGCGTGCGATAAAAAAAGCAAATCAAGTGGCTGCGGCAGACTTGATTCCTACCTGCCTGGCAGCGCATATGCTGCCCAGGGACTATGAAGGGACGGCAAAAGATTATCTTGACCTCATGGAGGCAACCCTCTTTCCGGAATTGAAAGCACAACAATTGTCCAATCGCGTGGATGCTTTTATCGAAAAGACAGCATTTGATGCGGAAACGATCAGGCCATATTTGCAACGTGCCAAAGAAATGGGCTTTGATCTGACGGTTCACGCGGATCAGTTTAGTACGTCCGGTAGTCAAGTTGCTGTGGAACTGGGAGCGCGATCCGCTGATCATTTAGAAGCATCCACAGCAGTTGAAATCAAGTTTTTGGCGCAATCTGATACAGTTGCTGTAGCATTGCCAGCCGCATCAATTGGCATTGGTTGTGCTTTCACTCCGGCACGAAAACTGCTGGATGCCGGCGCATGTCTGGCGATTGCGAGCGACTGGAACCCAGGTTCTGCACCAATCGGCCAATTGCTGACCAGCGCCTGCATATTGGCTACAATGGAAAAACTAAGCAATGCCGAGGTTTTATCAGCGTTGACTTTTCGCGCCGCACAGGCCCTGAATCTACATGACCGTGGTAAGCTAATGAAGGGCATGCGTGCGGATTTTACTTTATTTCAGACCGATAATTATCAAAATATAACTTATTACCAAGGAAGTATGGAACCTTCGGCTGTATGGAAAAATGGTAAGGAAGTATTTTCAACTGAACGATGATGGACAATACATTTAGTCGAGTAGTTGCAGAGGGCATTCCCTCCCAGCTGCCACCCAAAATAGAACGTGACGCTATGGTAAGTCATGCACCACGGCGCAAGGACATTCTTTCGAAAAAAGAAGAAAAACTGGCCTTGAGGAATGCCCTTCGTTACTTTCCGAAATCATGGCATGCTGAACTGGCATCGGAGTTTTTGACAGAATTAAAGGAGTACGGCAGGATCTATATGTATCGTTTTAGACCAGACTATGCGATGCATGCGCGGCCAATAGATGCGTATCCGGCAAAAAGTAAACAGGCGGCGGCCATTATGCTGATGATTCAGAATAATTTGGATCCTGCGGTTGCCCAACATCCCCATGAACTGATTACCTATGGCGGTAATGGCGCTGTTTTTCAGAACTGGGCACAATATCGGCTTACAATGCACTATCTGTCTCAGATGACCGATGAACAGACCCTACACATGTACAGCGGGCATCCTATGGGATTATTTCCATCATCCGAACATGCTCCCCGCGTTGTGGTCAGTAATGGGATGATGATACCCAATTACTCCAAGCCGGATGACTGGGAGCGTTATAATGCGCTTGGTGTCACACAGTATGGACAGATGACAGCTGGTTCGTACATGTATATTGGGCCACAGGGAATTGTTCACGGGACCACGATTACTGTCATGAATGCTTTCCGTCGGCAGTTGCCTGCTGGAGAGTCCATTCAAGGAAAGGTATTTTTAACCTCAGGGCTAGGGGGAATGAGTGGTGCCCAACCGAAAGCTGGTAATATAGCAGGTTGTATAACTGTATGCGCGGAGGTTAACCCCGCGGCAGCTAAAAAACGACACGAGCAGGGATGGGTAGATGTGCTGGTTGAAAATATAGCCCAGTTGGTGAAGCAGGTTCGGGCAGCAATGATTCAAAAACAGACAATATCCTTTGCTTACATCGGTAATATCGTGGAAGTCTGGGAAGCGTTTGACCGTGAGCATATCTTTGTAACTGTCGGATCGGATCAGACTTCGCTTCACAATCCCTGGTCCGGTGGATATTATCCGATGGGATTATCTTTTGCCGAATCCAATGCGCTGATGGCTGCTGATCCTGATAAATTCAAACAATTTGTACAGGCAACATTGGTTCGCCATGTGGATGCGATCAATAAGCACGTCGCTAAAGGAACATATTTCTTTGACTATGGCAATGCATTTCTGCTGGAAAGCAGCCGTGCCGGAGCTGCCATATTGGACACCGAAGGGGATGGGTTCCGATATCCTTCTTATGTTCAGGATATTTTGGGGCCGATGTGCTTTGATTATGGTTTTGGACCATTTCGTTGGGTCTGTACCTCCGGTGAGGCCAATGATCTGGAAAAGACAGATCAGCTTGCGATGGATGTATTGACATCCCTTCAGGCCATTGCTCCAAAGGAGATCCAGCAACAAATGTTGGATAATATCCAATGGATCAAGGAGGCGGGCAAAAATAAATTGGTTGTCGGGTCGCAGGCACGTATTCTGTATGCAGATTCCAACGGGCGTATTGCGATTGCCAAAGCATTTAACGAAGCTGTCCGAAAAGGACACCTGGCAGGCCCGGTCGTTTTGGGACGTGACCATCATGACGTCAGCGGGACAGATTCCCCTTATCGGGAGACAAGCAACATCTACGACGGTAGCCAGTTTACAGCTGATATGGCTATCCATAATGTAATAGGTGATAGTTTTCGAGGTGCAACTTGGGTATCTATCCATAATGGTGGCGGTGTTGGATGGGGCGAAGTTATCAACGGTGGGTTTGGGATGCTGCTTGACGGTTCGGCTGCTGCTGACGTTAAATTGGAGAAAATGTTGTATTTTGATGTAAATAATGGTATTGCAAGGCGTGCGTGGGCCCGTAATAAGGAGGCAAACCAAGCCTTGGACAATGCGATGGCGAGCAATAGCACGCTGTTGGTTACCCGTGCGCAACTCGTAGACGATGATATTATCGATGAATTGTTTAATGAAGACTGATGAATCCTTTACTTAATCACAAAGACTTATATGTCCGTGGAGACCAGACCGTATGGAAGGGGCGGGTTGATGGCGAAGAAAGAGACTGGATGCGTTGGCATCAGTTGATGGACTGTATAGATTTGTCCGCTGACCCCAATGTGAGTCAATCGCTGGTTTTTTTGGGATTTTGTAGTGATGAAGGTGTAGGTAGGAACCAAGGGCGGGTAGGTGCGAAGGATGGACCAAGCGCAATAAGGAATGTACTTGCAAATTTACCAGCTCATTTTTCATCTGAACTTAAACTTAAGGATGCTGGTGATATTCTGTTAATAGATAGCGATTTGGAATCTTCGCAATCTGTTCTTGGAGATGCGCTGTCGTCCATTCTTAAAGGCGGGGGATTCCCCATTGTTTTGGGCGGGGGACATGAGGTAACCTACGGTCATTATCTTGGAGTTAAGCGCTTCTTGAACGATAGGAAATATCGGATCGGGATTATTAACATTGATGCACATCTGGATATGCGCGAAATTTCCGCAGGACAGGGGAATTCAGGGACTGGATTTTTTCAGATCGAAAGAGACCTCAGCAACCAGGGGCAATCATTTCACTACTTGGCCATTGGTATACAGCAAATCAGCAATACGAAAGGTCTTATTGCCTATGCAAAATCTAAGCAAACGCAGATTATTGAACGAAAGGATTTAGTCGCGGACAGACTGGCTGCGCTTCGGAGACAGATACGGGACTTTGCCCGTCAGGTGGACTATGTATACCTGACCATTGACCTGGATGCATTTGCAGCACCCTATGCACCCGGTGTAAGTGCACTAGCCTTCAATGGTATCGTTCCTGATGAATTATTTTTCGATTTGTACAGTGCTATCATCGAACTGCCCAATTTGAAGTCGATGGATATTGCTGAATTAAACCCTTATTTTGATATCGATGTCCGCACGGCTAAATTAGGAGCAAATCTTATTTTTAAGTTTTTAGAACGGTTTTAAGCTATTATATCCGCAGAAAGGTTTCAGTGAAAGTCTGTCTAAATAATAAAAGCAGGTTATCTCTTTCAATGATAGGTTAACCTGCTTTTTATGTTTTCTCTTTGGACTAAAAAAACACATCAGCTAATTCCGCCTCTTTGTCAAAGACAGATTTTGCATAAGGACATAGGGGAAGAATTTTGAGATGTTCTTTTCGGGCAAAAGCAACTGCGGCCATTAACATTTGCTTGCCTAATCCCTTACCTGTGTAGTTTTCGCTGACTTCAGTATGGTCAATGATAAACTTTGTTGGACCAGCCCAGGTGTATGTCATTTGCGCGACTGATTTTTCCTGATCTACTACCTCAAAACTGCCATGTTTTTCGTCGTTTTTATGTATTACTTCCATTGATTATGATTTAATGTGTTATCTAAAAGTAGCTACAAAATAAACAAATTCAAATCAACAACCTTCCTGTACTGTTGATTCTGCTGAATATTGCCGAAAATTGACCAAACGATCATAGGTTGGAGACTCCCTTCGTTAATAAACTTTAGAAAAAGTATGCTTCTACTAAAAATGTTAGTATATTTGTTTTGAGAATGACTATGAATCGAAGCAAAAAACAAGAATTTGCCATTGTGGATATTGAGACCACGGGCGGAAATGCAAAATCCAGTCGGATCACTGAAATTGCGATCGTTATACACGATGGTAATCGGGTATTGCATCGTTGGGAGACTTTGGTAAATCCGGGGATAGAAATTCCCAATTCTATTTTTGCGTTGACCGGCATCGACAATGACATGGTTAAAGATGCGCCAATGTTTGAGGATGTTGCTTCGGATATTCACGCTTTATTGAAAGATCGGGTTTTCGTTGCGCACAATGTCAATTTTGATTACTCCTTTATTCGTTTTCAACTGCAGGAGGCAGGAATAGAATGGTCTTCAATTAAATTATGTACAGTGCGTTATGCCCGTAAGATCAAGCCCGGGCTATTATCTTATAGTTTGGGCCGTTTGTGTGATTATCTGGATATACCGATTGAAAATCGGCATCGTGCAGGCGGTGACGCGGATGCGACAGCGATCCTTTTTGGGTATCTCCGCGCATTGGATACAGCTCAGGTCCTTCAGGAAATGATCAAACATAAGGCTATTGATCAGCGTTTTCCACCACATTTAAATCTTAGGGAGTTTGAGCAGCTCCCGGATGCTCCCGGAGTATATTATTTTCACGATAGAAATGGAAAAGTAATCTATGTGGGAAAAGCCGTCAACATCAAGAAGCGGGTATCGTCACATTTCACTGGTAACAATATTCAGGCACAACGGCAAAATTTTTTAAAAGAGATCTATCACATCAGTTATGAACGCTGTGGAACGGAGCTTATGTCCCTGTTGCTGGAATGCGCTGAAATTAAACGGCTTTGGCCTAAATATAATCGGGCACTCAAACGTTATGAGCCAAAATTTGCCTTATTTTCTTATGAGGACCAAAGTGGTTACCTCCATTTGGCAATTGGTAAAATGAACCGCGTTCAGGACTGTATTCAGTTGTTTCAGCGGGAATATGATGCTATTCAATTGTTGCAATCCTTTATGAAAGAAGGTGAAATTGATGCCCAGTTTTGTCATTTTGGCACTGCCAGTTTGTCAATTAAACCCGCAATTCGGGGTGAGTTGCCTGACCGTGAATTGCATAATACGCGTGTAGAACGTTGTATAGATGAATGGTCGAAGCGGAGGCCTTCCTATGTATTTATAGATCAGGGTCGGAATGTCGAAGAAAAAAGCTGTATTGTTATTGAAAATGGACGATTTTATGGCATGGGTTATATCCATCAGTATGGTCAGTTTGCTTGCCTTGATGATATCAGAGCAGAGGTTAAGGTGTATCCTAGCAATCATTATATGTTGGAACTGGTACGACAGATGGCCGAAAGATATCCAAATAAGGTACATTTCATGAATAATAATCCTATGGGCCTTGTTGCAGCGGAACCTGTCAGTAACTATGACAAAATTACTTCTGACAGGCTCTTCCATTAGTCGGGGATGGCATGCTATAATTTGCCAAACTGAACATTAGCAACACGCTTCGTCATAACAATCTCAGTAATTTGTTAAAAAAATGTGAAATAGAAGCCGACATTTTTTTTTGGTCTGATAGTTGAAATATTCCCTGTATAGAATAATAAAAAGACTTTTCATAATTTAGGTTAATAATTGGTTAGTTAAGACCTGGGGCTCCCAACCTCAGGTCTTCTTTTTTGTGTCTAGCAGCTAATTTTCTTTATTGTTCATACAGAATACAGCGGCCGTAGCTCTAGGCTGGATCCGATGATAAGTTAAAAAGTACTTTTTTAATGTTTTGTTGGATAATAGTAATTGTTTGTTTTTCAGTTTTTTGTGATTTGTCCCCCCCTTTGTCCCCTCTTGTTTTTTTCTCTATAGAGTTAATTTGTTCTATTTTAGCCTCAGCATACTGTAATGGCGGAATTAGCAAACAAATATGGGGCGTTTTCTAAAAGTAGCTACGGTATATCTTATCCATATCTTTATATATAAAAGGGCCTAGGCCCTTTTTTTGTCTCTTATTATTCATAATCTACAACAATAGATTATCCGTGGTATTTACCTTCGCTTAAGATCTTGTATCAAGATTTCGATATAGATGCCATTCTTTTGAGAGACAACGCGGACCGACCAAAACTAGCTTGACAATAGAGGAAAATTAAAATAAAAAGGAGCACCCGATTTTCGGGTGCTCCTCATTTTGATATAATATTTTGACTATTTAGAAGTTTGGTTTTAATAAATACTTGTCATAGAAACGGAAAATATGGTCGGCAGCTTCTTTCGCTGTATCGACAATGCGAAAAAGTTTCAGATCTTCCTCACTGATATACTTGTTTTGCAGCATGGTATTTTGCACCCAGTCTATTAAGCCTTTCCAATACTCTGAACCTACCAATACGATAGGGAAGCGTGCAATCTTACCTGTTTGAATCAAGGTAATCGCTTCAAAGAGTTCGTCCATTGTTCCAAAGCCCCCCGGCATAACGATATAACCTTGGGAGTATTTCATAAACATTACTTTTCGTACAAAAAAGTATTTGAACTCAAGCAATTTATCCCGATCAATATATTTGTTGTGAAACTGTTCAAATGGCAATTCAATATTCAGGCCCACGGATTTTCCGCCAGACTCATAGGCACCTTTATTCGCTGCTTCCATGATCCCCGGTCCACCTCCAGATATAATTCCATAACCGCGTTCAGTGAGTAGGGCAGCGATATCTACCGCCATCTGATAATATTTGTGTTCACGCGGTGTACGTGCCGAACCAAATATGGATACACAGGGGCCAATTTTAGCCAATTTTTCAAACCCGTCCACAAATTCTGACATGACTTTAAAAATCTGCCATGAATCTTTAACCTTAATTTCCTGCCATGTTTTGTTCTCAAAAGCGCGGATAATTTTATCTTCTTTTGTAATGTCCATATATAACGTTATACATTTAATTTCTAAAACCCATTTTTTTCAAAAAGGAATACAATATAGCTATTTTTTTAATACTAGCTACTTTTTGCGATTATTCTTACATTTGCATTATGAATTTTTCTTCTAAACTTCTTGAGAACGCGGTTGCGGAATTTGGTAAATTGCCGGGTGTGGGACAAAAGACAGCGCTAAGGCTGGTCTTGCATTTATTGAAGCAGTCCGATCCTGAGGTGGCCCGTTTTACTGCCGCTATTGACCGATTGAAAGAAGATATTCAGTATTGCCAGGAGTGCTTTAATATTTCGGACCATTCGACTTGTGAAATATGCAGTTCTTTCAAGCGGGATAAAAGCATAATTTGTGTCGTGGAGGATACACGTGATGTCATGGCCATTGAAAATACAAATTCCTATCAGGGCGTTTATCATGTGCTGGGTGGACTGATTTCGCCCATGGATGGTATCGGTCCGGCTGATCTTAAAATTGAAGGTTTACTCAATCGTATTCAACGGGGTGGTGTAGAAGAAGTTATTCTGGCATTGTCGGCAACAATGGAGGGCGATACAACGATTTTTTATCTGTACCGTAAGTTGCGTGAATTTGATATTAAGATTACGACAATCGCACGTGGTATTGCATTTGGAGGTGAGCTGGAATATGTCGATGAGCTCACATTGGGCAGATCGATTGCCACGAGAGTACCCTACGAACGAAATGTAGGTTAGTTGTACGTCAAATAGATCTGTTTGACTCCCTCATGAACTTTTCGGCCTTTTCTTATCTGTTGCTGCCTTACTTTATCGTTTAGGATTTGACTGTTTGCTTTTTTGTTTTTGAGGATGTTGAAGTAGGCAATTTTGCCGATAGCCGTTTTTTCCAGTCCCAACAACGCGCAGGAATAAGCTCCTAAAAGATAGTTGTTATAATACAAATGAACTTCCCGCATGAGTTTTCTGCCAAAT
Organism: Sphingobacterium sp. UBA7625; assembly: GCF_002484085.1. Taxonomy (NCBI): domain Bacteria; kingdom Pseudomonadati; phylum Bacteroidota; class Sphingobacteriia; order Sphingobacteriales; family Sphingobacteriaceae; genus Sphingobacterium; species Sphingobacterium sp. UBA7625. Next base: position 168,488 of record NZ_DLJD01000014.1, on the reverse strand, counting down.
TTGCTTCTTGGATATGCCGCGTTTACTGGTTCTTCCATTAGAGCCTGAGCGAGTGCGACACTATCCTTATCACCTTCTTTTTGGGTCATTGTCCAATAGTACAGCGATTTTATGGCCTCCTCCTCCGAATCCGGAAGGAGATCCAATGGAATGCCCAATAAAGTTCCGATATATTTCCAAAGATGAAATATGCCGTTAATTTCATTGTTTAACAAATTGAATTTCATTTGTTTGAGTCCGATTAAATAAACTAATGAAAAACCTAGGTTTGTTGCCAGCATATCCCAGGTGTTTAAAGGAATGCCCCATTTATCAGAATTCCAATCATTATGTTTCAATATATTCAATCGGGCAAATGAATGGATGCATCTGGTCAACAGAATGGCCTCTATACCGATACCGCCTTTTTTCAATGCATCATTGGCCGTAATATCAACCCAAAATGTAACGGTTTCCGTTAAACGCTTTACCGCACCTTTTTTCAGTGCTCCCGTAAAAATCAGCGGTTTATTGATCGCACTGGATTCGTAGCCGCCCATAAGACAGTAATCCCGTAATACAATAAGTCCGGTTAGTCCCGAGCGTTGACTGAGTTCGATTCCCTGCTCTATTTTTTGTCGGTCGAGCCACTCCGGTTCCAGGGGTAGTGTAGCCATGAATTCTGAAATCAGTCCAACGTAATCGGCTTCAATAGCTTTACCACGCAAATAGTCCCGAATCAGTTGCTGTCCCTTTGCGAAACCAATTTTCAGATGCAAATGTTCCACCAGTTGGTCACAGGCTTTGTCATATTGGTATAACAAAGGTATAAATTGTGCTGCATGAGCCAGATCTGGACTGGTAGGCAATTTAGTTAGCAGACTAGCACCAATGCCCTTTGTCCAGTAAAAGTGAAAAGAGGTTGTGTTAATTTTATAGCGATCGGGAATTTTCATTTTTGATAGAAATATACAGGACTTGAATTCTCCTGTTCTCAGTTCAAGACCTGGTACCTATTGGATTGTCCAAAATACATAGGATCCCGTTATATCAATTTTTTGCCCTTTTTTTGAGAACGTGAAGTCCATATAATCTGTCTGACAGGACGTAATGTCACTACAACAGAACTGTCTGGAAATTTTAAAATGAACGCGAAAGGAGCCTTTTGAGGAGAGGGGATCAAATGTGATGTTTCCGATGCTAAAATCGCTCAGGGCCGGAGCGCCATCTTTATCTTCCAGCTGATTAACGACATGATCGTTGATAAGGAGTCGTTGCTCAGGACCTAATAGTTTCGAAAACTGTACGGAATCATCAATCAGTGAGTCAAAATTACCGTCTACTGCGACTGTCAATTGTATTGCGGTTTCTGCCATGTTTAGTATACATTAAACTCCCTCCAATTGGGGATGTACAAGTTATAAATAGCTTCGGACTCTTTCTTGGTTTTTTTAGAAAATTTACAAAATGCTGCCAAAACGATCAGATTCAACTGTTCTTTATCAAGATCAATCAACCGGGAGGAAAAACAGATCTCGTTGCCTTCGATTTTATAATTCGAGTTCGATCGTTTACTTAAACGTACAGCCGTGATCGCATAGTTATCCAGTTGCTCTTCCCAATAGGATACCATTTTGATTAATTCATTGTATAAAAGATCCATACTCCATGCTTCGAGTAATTTTAAGGTGTTTACATTCTTTCGTTGATAAACCCGGATGCTACTTGATTTAAGTTCAATGGTAGCAGGAGATACCGTCGAAAAAACTTTAACAAGGTAAGGAGTTTTGAACAGATAATAAGGATTTTCAAGATAAGAATAGGATTGATCTTCTTCCTGATGTACCGGAGGATTGAGCTTGATATATTGCTTCAAAGAGGCAATATCGTAATAGGGCGGGGCATAGATACGATAGGGAGAATATGTTCCCTGGATCTGAATATAATCTTTGTTCCAGCTGACGATTTCATAAAAATTATGATCAATTTCAATCTGCATATTAAAAACTTTTTTAAAGCTATTTGAAAACCCGGTTGGTTGCTTTTCGTTCTATATAGGATTTTTTCCTGTGCAACCGTTGATTTTCTATAAACTGAAATCAAAGTAACTATATTTTTGCGTTAAACCTATGAATTGGGAGAAAATTCATGCAATGTTTAAAACAGATACGCGATTTTATGTTTTCCAGGATTTATGATTTATCTTTGAACCTGTTTATGCATCATCCTACTGACCATTTCCCAATATTAAATCTGCAGAAATTCTACGATGGAATAATGTCCGACCGTGATTTACTTTTTCATGAATTAACCGGAAAGCGGGAGATTGATGAACCTCACAAGCACGATTTTTTTATTTTACTGCTCTTTGAAAAAGGAACTGGCACGCATACTGTGGACTTTGAAACATTTAGTTTAAGAGCGCATCAATTACATCTCGTATTTCCGGGGCAGGTACATCAATGGTCGATGACAGACCCTACACAAGGGTTGCAATTGATGATCAGCAGGTCGTGGTTTGAAAGCCTTTTACCAGCATTGCGCTTTCCGGTATCCTATTATTTGCGGCATTTGGTGATTACTTTATCCGAGCCGGGGTATCAGGCATTGGAACAGGAATTCCGGGCTGTTTCCACTGACTTGAAAGAAAAAGAAATTCTATGGGAACTCATCTACGCCAGGGTCAAAGTAATCGCATTGCTGATTAGTAAATTTGTTGCGGACAATTTTAACGATTATGACCAATATCAGGATAACCCGATCATTGCGAAATTTGTGCAATTGATCGATTGTTGGTATAAAGCTGAACGCTCTGTTTCATTTTATGCGGATAAATTAAATATTTCTGCCAATTATCTGAATGTCCTGAGCAACAGAATCTTTCAGGTATCAGCTTCTGCTTTGATTCAGGATCGGATATTGCTGGAAGCCAAGAGGTTGCTGAAAATATCGGATAAGTCCGTTAAGGATATTGTTTTTGATCTGGGCTTTTATGATAATGCCAGTTTTAGTAAGTTTTTCAAGAGCCATACGAACATGACACCCAGCCAGTTTAGGGCTCAGCCATAATATTTACAAATGATGTGATAATATCTACAAAGCGGAAAGCCTTAAATAGCCTAGTTTTGAAAAAAATGATATTTTCATGAACGAATTAATTCAGCGCAGCGAGCAGTATACACTGGAAAATGTACGGTTGGAAACAGGGTTTCTTTACCGGGAAGGACAAATTATCGGAACTGATACCGCGCTTTTTTCCATAACGATAACGGATGGAAAAATACAGGAAATTCGGCCGGCCCAAACCGGTGATGGAACAGGACCATTCAATGCCAATGGAAAACTTGCTTTACCCACCTTTAGGGACATGCATATCCATCTGGATAAAACGTTATACGGTCTTCCTTGGAAAGCTGTATTTCCTAAAAACAGGACGGTGAAGGATATGATTGCACGTGAGCAGGAAATTATCCCCGAACTCCTCAAGACGTCGGTGGAAAGAGCGGAAAAACTAATTATGCTGTTACAAGGCTATGGAACTCATTTTGCAAGAACACACTTTAACGTTGACCCGACTTCGGGTACTAAATCACTGGAACATCTGCTTAGGGCGCTGGAACATGTGAAAGCATCTTTTGGTGCGGAATTGGTTGCTTTCCCGCAACATGGATTATATTACACCGATTCAACTGGACTGATGCGTGAAATTGCCGCTTGGGACAAAGTTGACTTTATAGGCGGTTTAGATCCTTATAGTATAGACGGAAGTATCGAAAAACCGATGGACTTTACTGTTCAGTTAGCCTTGGACAACAAAAAAGGAATTGATATTCACTTGCATGAGGGTGGAGAGTCAGGTGTTAAAACCATTCATTATTTAATAGATAAAGCACTTGAGAATCCGGAGCTACAGGGACGTACATTTATCAGTCATGCCTTTGCGTTGGGCTATATGTCTCCAAAGGATCTACAATACACTGCCGAGCGTTTGGCGGCAGCCAAAGTCGGCATTGCCAGTTCGGTTCCTTTTCGGAATATGCTCATGCCATTACCGCAATTACGTAAGGCAGGAGTAGAGGTGCTGACGGGAAATGATAATGTACAGGATCATTGGGGAACTTTCGGTAGTGGAAATATGCTGCAAAAAGCGAATCTTGCTGCACAGTTGTATGGCTATGAAACGGAATATGATCTATCCCGTTGTTTGCGTTATGCTACAAATGGGAAATTACCTTTAGATGATAAAGGCAATAGAACATGGCCAAATGTAGGTGATGAGGCAAGTTTCCTATTGTTGGATGCGAGCTGTTCCGCTGAGGCAGTATCCAGGATCTCTGCTGTAGACGGACTGTTGCATAAGGGCAATATTGTAAAATGGCATCATTCGCTGCCTATTCAATCGACTTAAATACAATTATTTATAATATGATGTAGCCACTTTTTATATGCAAAAATAGAAAGTGGCTTTTTTTAGATCAGCTCAACTGTTTTTTATAGTGCCATTATTGTGCATAGCTTGTCTTGCAATAATCAATTTTATAGTTATTCTCTTCAATAACTAGCTGTACTTCATTTTGTGTCTTTATATTATCACCATAGTCTATAAATATACTGTATTTATTTGTGTCTAACTTTTTGATAAGGACGCTATTGATTCTTAATGCATCATCATTGCCTCGGCCAAATAACCACATTTCCTGTGTATAGAGGGGATAAATATTTTTCCATTTGGCTTTATATCGCGCTTCCGCTTCGGGTAATTCGGCATCTGTCAGATTGGAAGGGCCATAAATTTCATTGGCATCCTGTAGAAATTCCGTGAAACGTGCCGTACAGATGATCTTTTCCTTGTCTAAATAATAACAATATTTCCCGGACTTTCCGTCTTCGCAGCGAAAAATGGTTTCCAGCCATTCTTTGGCCGGATCTGCAGTTGTTTTTGACGCGACCCGATCATTGTTTTTTGTACTGTCCGATAACAAGATTTTTTTTTCGTTTCTATGCATTTCCCTAGCAGGGTTATTTGTATTGTCTGAGCCCGTACAGCCTGCGGTGACAAGCAATATAGCCAATATCGCCGAAAATATTTTTATACTCATTTTAGGATGAATTCATGTTGTTTATGCAGACGTAAAATTAGTATTTATATCGGAAGTCGTTCTCATGGATTTCAGTGATATTTTTTGCTTTCGAATCGTTCATGTGCGTCAACTATGCTTTGTCTTCTTCTTGTCTACGCATTCTAATTGCGCATTACCACTTGGTGGCTCTTAGATGAGATCTTGGTTTTAATTTTTTATAACTCATTATCAATAAGTTGTGATTTTATTTGTTGTTTTTTTGATGTTTAATTATACTGCGCAGTTTACCTGCATATTCGCCATGCGATCTTTGTCATGTCAGCGATGATAAATGTTCTTTGATGAAAATGATAGCAAAATGCTTTTAAGATATGTGCCTCTCTGTGAAGGGAGCACGAAAATACTCTCAGGTTTTGATTTGCATCCCGGTCTCCTGTTTCTGTATAGCAGGATAGTGTTGTATCCGATGGGAATTCAATATACTGATAAGATGAAAAGCATGAGAGAAGATTGCCAGGGATGAAGGTTCGAATCCTTCCCCCGAAAGGGGTAGCTCAAGGGTAGAGCATGGCATTGTCGTTGTAGGTCGCAGGTTCGACTCCTGCTCCTGAGCAATCAGGATAGTTCAGCTTGGTTAGAACAACAACTCAACCGTGTGGGTTCGAATCCCACTTCCATTTTCGGATGGAATAGCATAAGGGTATTGCACAGAATTTAGGTTCTGGATTTGAAAGTTAACCTTCTTTAAAAAGGTCAGTTAATTAAAGCTTGCTATAATTTGTCTGGTTCCGGAGAGTGCTTTGTTTCTCTTCGGGACAGTTGATGATGGGCCTGTGATCGGAAACATCTCATACAGAGCCGATACAGGAAGAGCGGATAACAGCTAGCGGTGCTAGCCGTCTTGAAGTTTCTAAGTGTAAAGATCTGTATGGGCTCTTTTTAATTCCGCCCTGCATCGATGGACAAATAATAGCAGGTTTTTTCATTAGATAATAGTATAAAACAAAAGATAGTATGAAAAGAGTACAAGTCAATGTCAATGAAATTGGATTGGTGGTTAAGAATAACCAAGTCATCCGTGTATTGGAAACCGGTAAATACTGGTTGGGTTTCGGCGAAAATCTGGAGCTATACAATAGGGCGCATTCATTTCCATCCAACCACAACATTGATGTGCTCCTGCTGCTGGAGGGCTTTCGTGAACTGGTTGACATTGTCGAAGTGGAGGATACCGCCATTGCACTGGTTTTCTTAAACAATAATTTTGAGAAGACATTGGCGGCAGGTAGGCATATATTCTGGAAAGGTCTGCAGTCACGTAAATTTCAATTGGAGGATATTTCGGAAATCGAAATACCGGTTTCTGTCAACCGTCAATTGTTCGAAAAGCAAACCTTGGCATACTATATCCGCCAATATAAAGTGGAGCCAAACGAGAAGGGCTTACTTTTTGTTGATGGCGTGTTTACGGAAATTTTGAATCCGGGAACATATTTTTGGTGGAAGAATGCAAAAACAATCGCAGTTTCAAAAGCGGATATGCGTGTGTTGACCTTGGATGTGGTTGGACAAGAGATTCTATCGCGGGACAAAGCACAGATACGGGTCAATTTCACGTTACAATATCAAATCGTGGATATCGTGAAATCGCTGTTGGATCATAAAGAGTACGAGAAGCAATTGTATGCGGTGATGCAGTTAAATCTGCGTACCTATATCGGGCAAATGACTTTGGACGAACTGATGGAGAAGAAGACCGAGATTAGCAGCTATATTTTAGAAAATACCACTGCTTATATCGCCGGATTAGGGCTACGCTTATTGACTTGCGGTGTCAAAGATATTATTCTTCCCGGAGATGTCCGTGATATTATGAATCAGGTGCTGATCGCGGAAAAACGGGCACAGGCAAATATTATTATGCGGCGTGAAGAAACCGCCTCCACAAGAAGTTTGCTCAACACGGCGAAACTTATGGAGGAAAACAACATGTTGTTTAAATTGAAAGAAATGGAATATGTAGAAAAAATCGCGGAAAAGATCAATAGCATATCTGTTTCAGGAAATGGACAGATTGTCGATCAGTTAAAGCAATTGTTTGTTAAATAACGGGCATAGAAAGTAAATAAAGTGGAAAAAAAGAGGTGCAGGTGGCAATTGTAAAGAGGTTATTGCCACCTGTTTGGAATTCGATTGATTCCCCTCAATAACAAAAAGATAAAAAATGGAAAATAAAAGAATCAACGGCAATGACCTGATTGCATTGGGATATAAAGAAAATCATACATTGGGCGCTGCTTTGAAAATCAACAGCAAGCGACATGGTTTGACGAAAACGGAAATGCTGGACAAATTTAAAGCTGTGCTGGAAAATCCGTCCGAATATGTGGAGGATACGATATTCAGTGTACTTGCGCATGCCATATTAGGCCAGGATGCAGTAGATGCCTCCCTGATTGCCCTAAATGAAAATCCCATGGGATATACCATTTATGGAGAATCTGAAATTGAAGCGGGAGCCAAGGAGCAGATGAAAGTCGCGATGAAGCTTCCTGTTACCGTTGCCGGTGCATTAATGCCGGATGCCCATCAAGGTTATGGCCTGCCGATCGGCGGTGTACTGGCCACCAATAATGCGGTGATCCCATATGGCGTAGGGGTTGACATTGGTTGTCGAATGGCCCTGTCCATATTTGATCTGCCGGCATCCCTTTTGGACACACATACCGATACATTAAAGGAAACTATCCTGAAACATACGCGATTTGGCGCCGGTAATGGGTATCTGAAGCACGAACGCGTGGAGCACGCAGTGTTGGAAAACAACTTGTTTTCGGAGAATAATCTGCTTGCATCGTTAAAAGATAAAGCATGGACGCAGTTAGGTTCTTCGGGGGGCGGTAATCACTTCGTGGAATTTGGAATTGTGGAATTCAATGAAAAGGATGAAGTACTGAATATTGAGAAAGGAGTTTACCTGGGCTTACTGACGCATTCCGGATCCCGGGGATTGGGGGCTACCGTGGCTGCACACTATACCAAATTGGCCAAGTCTTTATGTAAACTGCCTTATCAAGCCCAACACCTGGCTTATCTGGACTTAGATACAATGGAAGGACAGGAGTATTGGTTGGCAATGAATCTGGCCGGTGATTACGCTTCTGCCTGTCACGAAGTTATCCACGAAAAGATAAAAGCTGCTTTGGGCGCTGAGCTACTGGCAAAAATTGAAAACCATCATAATTTCGCATGGAAAGAACGCTGGAATGACCAAGAGGTTGTGGTACACCGAAAAGGTGCTACTCCTGCGGCAAAAGGCGTCATGGGGATTATTCCCGGTTCCATGGCAACGCCGGGGTTTTTGGTTCGCGGAAAGGGAGAGATGGCGGCGATCCAATCGGCTTCCCACGGCGCGGGGCGTTTGATGAGCCGTACGCAGGCGATCAAAACGCTTTCGTCCGTTGAACTGAAAAATATTCTGACTGAACAGGGCATTACTTTGTTGGGTGCGGGGATGGATGAAGCGCCTATGGCATACAAAGACATTCATACTGTCATGGCCTCCCAAGAGGAATTGGTGGATATCGTGGCTAAGTTCTCACCAAAGATTGTCCGTATGGCAGACGATGGTAGCCGTGAGGACTAGCATGGATTACTTTGTTGAAAAAGCAGTTTCATTTATCAATGAAACTGCTTTTTTGTTATTTCCTTATAAAAGGGAATTGGCCATTAACTATGGGCAACTTCCTTGTAGGTGTACACATTATAAGGGTAGATCTTTTTGGCAAGGAGTTTAGCGACAAGACTGGACAGCAGCAACGGCGCAAATAGTATATAGCCTGAAGGAACAATACTCGCAACAATAAAAATTGCTGTAAAAGGAGCATGGATGGCTGCCGAAAGCATGGCAGCTGCGCCAAACAAGGCGAAATTAATGATAATGAGCTGGGTGCCGAGATAATGGTTGCAGAATTGTGCAAAAAAGACACCAAACAATGCACCTGTTACAATACTTGGTGCAAAGACGCCACCATCACCGCCAGCGCCCAAGGTAAGCGCTGCCGCCAACGGTTTTAACAGCACTAACAAAAGCAATGGGAGAATGTATAACCAATTGACCGATCCATGCAAACTACGCTCCAGGATTTCCCCTAGACCATGATAACTGTCACCATACAATAGCGGCAGAAAGAAAATCAGTAGGCCCACGGTGATTGCTCCCAAATTGACCCGAATAAAATTATTCTTTATTCCGGCAAAGAACGATTTTGCATAGATTACAATTTTAGTGAAATACAGTGCCAATAAACCGGCTATTAATGCCAGAATGATAATATAAGGGATTGCCTGCCACCGCCATTGCTTTGCCGCGAAGTGAAATAGGGGAGCTGCATCCATATAATAAACAAAAAGAGAAGCGACAAGCATGGAACTGATACCGCTTATCATTAGTGTTTTGCTGCATTTTCTGGAAATAACTTCAAGGGCAAATAACAGACCGCCCAATGCGCTGCCAAACAATAATGTCACTCCAGCGATAACACCGGCGCAGATCAGTTCCGTCTTATAGGCCCAGGCGGGATGAAGGCGTTTATAGGCTTGATTTCCTACAGTTGCCGTTGCTACTACCGTCGAGACTTCAATCCCTGTTGATCCACCGAAAATAACGGTCAAAAAGCCATTGATATAATGGGATGGTATTTTAAAAAAAGGCAGATGATCTTTCCGTGTTTCAAGTGTCGTGTAAATCTCCTTGATCCCTTTATTTTTTCTATTTTGAAAAGCATATTTCCGGAGAAAATATATTGCTGTGATGCCGATGCTGGGCAAGATGATAAATAGTCGGTGATCCAGTTGTACAACGCTTTCCGCTATTCTTTCCTGAACATAGCCCGTGATATGTTTGAGGCTATAGGCCAATAAGCAACAGATCACGCTCACAAAAACCGAACTTCCCATTAATTTAAGGTAGCTATATCGAACAATTTTCCTGCGATGTGTGGTGGTGGCCTGCATATTATTTTGCTTTAAATCGGCACAAAGGTAAAAGATATTTTGGCGAAAATAAAAGCGAGGCGGCTCCGACATACCTATTGTTACATTGGTTGGCGGAGCCGTTCATGTTGCCAGGGTTTAACAAATTGAGCTGTTATTGTCCCGATGGGTGTTATTCAGTGAATTTGCTTATTGGAGCCCAATGAAAATATCAACTTTAGCTTGTTCGGGATTTTGTACGTTTTCTCCATAAACTTCAAAATCTGCTGAAAATGCACGCGGAAGATCGGCTTCCCAGATATTCAGCCATGCGTCGTAAACAATGCCCGCTTCCAGATTTCCTTCAACTTCGACATGATGGTAGACATTTTCTTCAATACGTATGCCGTCCATGTCATCCGGGACATCATCGAGGTGGGCAACCTTGCAGCCCAACAAAGTGGTGTAAGGTAGCGTGTGATCCTTTTCATACTCCGTATAAACACAATAGAGTGCATTGGAGACTTTGTTTGGAATCCGGTTCATGATATCATTTTCAAAAAATCGAGCCCAGAGATCAGGAATATCTTTAGCGGCCTGACTGTCCTGATTGCTTGTCCTGATTGCAATTCCAATAATATTAAAAGAAGGAATAGATCTGTTTTTCATGCGTTTTATCTTTTCTCCAAAAATAGATCGGCCAACTGACAACTGTTTGTCATCAGGAATCACTGAAATAAAAAATTATTGTTGGCGATCAAATACAACCGAAACTTTATCCGGTGCTTTAAATTAATGTGCTTTTTTCCATATCTTTTCCGAAAAAGGGAGGTACTCAGCTAACGCTGCTGATCCATACCAAGTATAGTACGTTGGTTCCAGAAGTCCATTTTTGATCGTGGGATCTGTTTGTAGAAGCTCCTTTGCCTGCTCAATTGTAGCGATATTATTCAGAATAAATAGCCCCCGAAGACTGCTGTCATTTTTGCCAAATGGGCCTGCCACGATCAACTGGCCATTCTTTACCAAACGGGCGATATTTTCCATATGCCCTTTAAAACTTTCGTTAATAAGTTGTTTATCCGTAGTATTATTCTGGCCGGTTTTTAATAAAACAAAGATATAGCTTTTCATGCCATAGTCGTCTGCGCCAAGTTTGTTTGCTAAGCTCCCGTCATAATTTGTGTTTTCGCTAGGTAACTCATTTATTACTTTATGGACATCAAAAGTGTGTCCTTCTCCGGATTTTCCTTCAACTGAGATGTGCAGACGATCGCCTTCAAGTCTGGTATAGCGTATGTGCTTGGGGAAATCGTGGGCAACATTGCTAAACGAATAGGTGCTGTCCTTATAGCTTAATTCAAAATCTATTTCTTTTCCGTTGTTTTGACCGATCACTAGCGCCGAATAGATGACTTTATTGCCCAGTTTTCTAATTTTTAAGTACTCACTGATTATTTTCTGACCATTTTTTATCGCATAGGACATGCCCTTTAATTCGCTGTCGCCGACCTGGTTCCAGTGTTCGTAACTGTCTTTATTCACTACTTTCCAGGTGCCTTGGAGAAAGGTGGGAAAGGGGCTTTGTGCGGATACTGACCTGGACAAAAAGATGCAGAAAAGACTAAGCCATACGATTATTGATTTTTTCATTTCTAGCTTAAATTATGTTAAACGGGTTGTTTATTCGTGTTATTTAAAGGTGTAGTATAGCTCTAAATCCACGCGCGGCATAATAAGAGATCGCGCCATTGTGGTAGGTGAACACATGATTATAGCGCCGGTCACAAAATAGGGCACCTCCGAGTTGGCGGATGTTGGCAGGGGTCTGTATCCAGCTTGATGTTTTTAGATCAAATTCTCCCAAAGTCTGCAGCTGTCGATATTGTTCTTCCGTCAGTAGTTCGACACCCATTTGTTTGGCTGTTTCTACTGCGCTGTCGGCAGGTTTATTTTCTTTTCGGGAATCCAGTGCGGCTTGATCAAAGCACAGACTTCTTCTTCCTTTTGGGCTTTCTGTAGCGCAATCGACAAATAGATAAGTATTGCTGATTGGATCCAGACCAATAACATCAGGTTCACCACCGCTCAGTTCCATTTGCTGTAAACTCCAGGCCTTGGCTGGATTTGCTTCGATTTTTCGCTGTATAGGTTCCCAAACGAGTTGCTGATGCCTTTTCATATTATGCTCAAACCTGGTCTTAAGTACGTTTAATAATGCGGTATGCTCCGTCGCTGAAAGTGATTTTTTCATATTTGGTATAATTTGTACCTAAAATACACAATTAAATAGATCTGTTTATAGGCGATTATGGCAATCCCGTTAAATTACTTATTTACGAATTGAATTAAATTTATATTTTTACGTTCAAATTTTAAATAAAATATGGCTTCAGGAATATTTGCAATCTTAGATGATATTGCAGCTTTAATGGATGATGTTGCGGTTGCTAGCAAGATAGCGACAAAAAAAACAGCAGGAATCTTGGGTGATGATTTGGCCGTGAATGCGGAAAAAGCAACAGGTTTTTTGGCATCTCGGGAATTACCTGTCCTATGGGCGATTACCAAAGGGTCACTCATCAATAAACTGATTATCGTCCCTATAGCTTTGTTGTTGAACGTCTTTTTTCCGATCGCTATCAAATACATTTTGATTTTGGGCGGATTTTATCTGGCTTTCGAAGGGGTTGAAAAGATTATCGAATATTTATTTCATCGGAAACACCATGAAGGGGAAACAAACACCGAAGAAGTTATTGCAGAGAATGATATGGAAGCTGAAAAGTCGAAAATCAAGGCGGCAATCACAACAGATTTTATCCTTTCTGTGGAGATCGTTATCATCGCCTTGGGAACAGTGCTGGATAAAGGTCTGACTTTGCAGATTATTACCGTTTGTGTAGTTGCTCTTCTTGCTACGGTAGGCGTGTATGGTATCGTTGCATTAATTGTTCGGATGGATGATGCTGGATATAAGTTGATCAAAAGCGCGAACGAAAAAGGACCATTGGCCAGCTTGGGTAAACTACTGGTGTTAGCCCTTCCTTTTATTATCAAATTGTTAGCCGTGGTAGGTACCATTGCCCTAATTTTGGTTTCGGGCGGTATTTTTACCCATTACATTGATTTTCTTCATCATGCCTTGCCTGATTTTCCGGGGATAGTCAAAGAACTTTTGTTTGGACTTGGGGGCGGCATTATTGCAGTGCTACTTTTCACGATTGGTAAGAAAATTTTTGGCAAAAAGAAGATCGCAAGCGCGACGTAATTGCTGAAAAAATAGTTCATAAAAATAAACTGACTGCCTCAAAAAACGAGGTAACTTGAATACCGTCGTTCACATTTACTGCGTTACTTATCAAGACAGACCTACTTGGACAGAGATGGTCGAGCCCAATATGAAAATGCTAAGCAATGTTATGACCGTAGTCGAATCAATTGTGTGTAATATTCAGTATATCAGCTTAGGTTTAAGAACAACCTTTACGCATTACAAATTCATCTGGTATTATTTTATCGATTTATAATCAAAAGGATACCAGATGTTTTTGACAAAACAAACAATATGAATAATAAAAAAGCATTTGTAGTTGGATCAGGAAAACTGGCAAACGCTATACTGAAAGCAGATTTTTCCATTCCCACTGTCGAACTTCTTCCATGGCAAGCGTCCAATACAACGACATCGCCATCTATCGTTATACATGCTGGATCGGGCCGTGAAATCAAAGATTGTCTTGATTTTTGTGCGCGCACAGGCTCAGTGTTAATCGAACTGTCGACGGGGCTGGCGACCGAGAAGCTCGAGACAGCTTTTCCGCTCGTTATCTGCCCAAATACGTCCATACTATTGTTAAAAACACTTTTTATGCTCCAACAATTTGGCCATAATTTCAAGGACTATGAAATATCCATTATGGAGTCACATCAATCCTCCAAAACGACTGAGCCGGGTACCGCCTATCATTTTGCCAATTCTTTACATGTCCCTCACGAGCGCGTTATCTCTATCCGAGACGCAAAAACACAGGCCTATAAGATCAATATCCCTGTTGCCCACTTAGAAAAGCACGCCTACCACCAGATTGTCATCAAAGATAAAAATGATGAAATTAAGATTGAAACCAAGGTCCTCGGACATGATTCTTATTCAAATGGCGTTAAAAAAATAATTGAAGTCTGTTTAAAGAATAAATTGGCCAATAAAAGACATACAGTACTGGATTTAGTAGATATGGGTTTATTGTAATTAATGCTCAGTTTTTGAAGCGGATTCAAACAGCAGATAAAGAATAAAGCTATTTAAATTTCTTTCGCTATGATAGCATTTTTTCAATATGGGATTTGGAGCTAACTTAGTCTTTGTATATATCTTTGCCCCGGTTTTGGCGATTTTGATATTATACTTCATTCTCACAGGAAATCGCTTCGTTGGAAAGGCAATCGTCTCGATGATTGCTGGAGCCATTTTCCTTAGCCTGTTATCCCTATTTATCCAGTGGGTCACTGCTCCGAAGATCCTAAAAAAAGAAGACTATTATGGTACATACCATGTCAAACGCAACTTATTTCCCGGAGAGCAAACAGATTGGCAGTACAATACGTATACTTTTGAAATAAAAAGCAACGATTCAATTTATTTCAAGGTGCTGAGGGCCAATAAGGTTTCCAAGATCTATCGCGGAAAGATTGAAACAATCACCCCTTATCGTTCCGCACGTTTAAAACTCTACATGGACTTTCCGACGCATCATATCCTTGATTCAGATCCGACCATATATCGAAATGCATGGGGATTCTATTTGGTATTTTATTCACCCAAGTACAATAATGTATTCTTTGAAAAAGACTGATTACGAGCGAGGTATGTTTGAGGTCCTATTATGCTATATTATGATATACGTAATAGATGAGGCTGCCTCAAAACAAGTCAGCCTCTTTATTTTTTGAAAAAAGTGTATATGAATTAGATTTCTTCTGCGACTGCTTCGGCTGCGGCGTCCAATTCGACCTGTTCACCCTTTGTATTGATTAGGATAACATCATCGGATCCCTCTTTTGTGACCGATGCTAAACCATCGCTGAAGGAAGTTGCGCCGCTGTAGATAAAAGGAATGGCAATTTTCCCCTGGCCATTCAAATAACCGTACTTACCATCTTTACTCGAAAGGAAAAGATTTGGTTCTTCGGTTATTGAAATAAAATCATAGGCTGGCGTTAGGACCTTATTTGTTTTTATGTCAACCAGGCTGTATTTGTCATTTTCGACACGAATGAAATGTGTGCCATTATTCTCCGAGATGAAGCTATAGCTTGCCGGTACAACGATTTTTCCGGCCTGATTTAGGATTCCGTATTTTTCATTTTGCTGAAAAACAGCGTAACCACCATTGATAAATGAAATCATATCATAATTGGCCGGGATAAGTACTTTACCTGCCTTGTCCAGAATACCATATTTTTCATTTGTTCCAAATAGAAACTGTTCCGAATTATCGTCATAGCTTAAATAATCGTATTGAAAAGGGATCACGGTTTTCCCCGTAAGATTGATTGCACCATATTTCTCATTTTTAAACTGAACAACACTTACCTCACCGACAAATGGTGTAATGTAATGATACTGTGCTGGCACGACGATTTGTTGTGCATCATCCTGTAAGCCCATAAGACCAGAAGTACTATCCTCAAATAAGTATAGGTTTTCGGCCATCTGATTGTTTTCTTCACCCTCCTGTTCTTCGCCGTAGATGGAATCTACCTGATCATAATCTTCTGGAACGATAAAATCGTTGTCATTCAGTTGGCTGTTCGCTACACTTTGTGCCACAATATCTACGCCCAGCGGCGTAGTTACCTGTAAAACGCCACCAGGAATCTTTTTGAAAATATCAAAACCCTCCCAATAGATAACAGGCAGTTTCTCACTATACCAGATGGATAAGGTGCTATTGCCCTCGATATCTTCTATATTGGGAAGTTCGATCTGTGCCAACTTACAAGGGTAACCGGCGATATTTTTAGTTTGGCCCGGAACCAATTTGATCGAGAAGGAAGTTGCTTCATCTTCGTGTACGATGTATTTCGATAAGGACGGATAGAGTATGGTCGACTTATCTTCATTCTTTTTAGCCAGAAAAATAGATTCCTGTCCATCCGCTGAGGAGACCACTTTTATCTTGTCATTACTGACATAAGCCTCATACAATGAGACCGGAGCTTCCTGCTCGGTACCGCTGTTAGCGTTTGTAACCACAATGGCATAATCGATTTTAAACGCTTTATTGATCTGTGCGAGAGATACTGTGCTGGCAGCCATCAAAACTGCTAATGATAAGAATGTTTTTTTCATCAGAATAATTTGCTTTTAGCGGTGAGGAAACGGTCATGAGCTTGTATGCACAAGGTATAGTTGCCATTGTAAGCGCATGATAGGTTCATCTACCTAAAATTGATAGGCAAATATGATGATTTAAGATAAGCTCTTTTATCCCTGAAATCCGTTATTTAGCCGATTTCTGATTAAGGACATTTGCCGCGCGCAATATCAAAAATTCCGCTCAGTAGATCAACAACTGATATTTTGCCAATAAACCCGGTAGTTGCTCCGGTTCTAATTTACTCTTTTTCATGCGATTGGCTTCGGGATCCATTTGGATATGGACCGAGGTCCGAAAGTCACAGCCTTCCAGATTGCATTGCTCAAACCGTGCGTTCAGGAAGTTGCAATCTTTGAAGATTGCCTGTTGGAGGTTGGCTTTTTCAAAATCAACATGTTGCAATGAGCACTGTTCAAATTTGAATTTCTTCATATTACGTTCAAAAAAAGAAGCATAATCCAATGTGGTATTCTTCATTTCGATATGAAAAGAGAATGAACTACATTCGTTGAACTGGATACCTAACATCTTGCAGTCCTGAAAAATGACATGATCCAATTGTGTTCCTTTTAATTTTATATTGGATAAATTACAGGATTTAAATTCACAATTTGTAAACATCAGATCAACCATTGCAGCGTTTTGGAAATCGCAATACTCAAATGTGCATTTATAAAATTCTGTAATTTGCTGTAATTCTTTGTTGAAGTTTGCATTCGAAATAGTCTGCTCTACCAGTTCTTCCATGATTTGTCTGTCTACGTAAATATCGGGATTGACCGCAGACGAAAATACATTTTTATCATTGATAATGGAAGTATAACCGATTTAATCCCTTACATTGCCCCGAGGCCAAAAATGGCTGACTTCAGGGAGAAAAATCCCTTATTATGGGATGTAACTTTGGCAAGTCGCCAAGCTTCCTTTTGTGTTGGCGAGAAATAGTTGTCTAAATAGAACTCTGGTAGGTTTTTATATAGGTTGTGAAAGGGGCGCGATATATCGTGCCCCGTTTTATTTGCAAATTCGATGTTGGTCAATAAGGAACCAAATTAATTGTTTTTTAAATATTGCCTTAATACATACTGTAAAATACCGTCATTTTTAAAGTATTCGATTTCGATAGCCGAATCCAGTCTTGCTCTGACCTGAAACGTGATTGTTTTTCCATTTTCGTGAACAGCTTTTACATCTAAAAGTTTATGCGGTGTTAGTTCATTCGCCAAGCCAGTGATGGAATAGGTTTCAGTACCGTCAAGTCCCAGCTTTTCGGCGTTCTCTCCATTGATAAAGACAAGCGGTGCTACTCCCATACCCACCAGATTGCTTCGATGTATACGTTCAAAGCTTTCGGCAATCACCGCCCGTACACCAAGGAGAAATGTGCCTTTGGCTGCCCAATCTCGGGAAGATCCTGAACCGTATTCTTTTCCGGCCAAAACGATCAGCGGCGTATTGGTTTTGCGATATTCCATTGCTGTATCATAGACTGTTTTTACTTCATTTGTTGGGAAATACCGGCTGAAACCACCTTCCTGATCGGTAATTTTGTTTTTAATGCGCACGTTGGCAAAGGTTCCACGCATCATCACTTCATGATTACCACGTCTAGAACCATAAGAGTTGAAATCTTCTCTATTCACCTGATGGGCTTTTAGGTATTTTCCGGCTGCGGTATCTTCCTTAAAAGAACCTGCCGGCGATATATGGTCGGTTGTAACAGAGTCCCCTAAATAAAGCAATACTCGGGCATTTTTGATGTCCTCGATCGGCTGTGGAACTGCCTGTAAGTTTTCAAAAAAAGGAGATTCTTTGATGTAGGTTGAGTTATTGTCCCATTGATAATTCTGGTCAAGGTTTACTTCCAGATCTTGCCAGTCCGTAGATCCGTCAAAAATAACGTCATATACTTCCTGAAAATCAGATTGTTTGACGCATTCGTTAACTGTTTTGGTGATTTCTTCGCGGCTTGGCCAGATATCTTTTAAATAAACCGGTTGGCCATTTGGATCATAGTCCAATGGTTCTTCCATTAGATTGATATCCACTCGACCTACAAGGGCATAGGCAACAACCAACATTGGAGACATCAAAAAGTTCATTTTTACCTGCGGATGTACACGTGCTTCAAAGTTTCTATTTCCTGACAGTACCGAGGCAACAATCAATTCCCCTTTCTCCACTGCTTCAGCAATTTGGGGTGGGAGTGGTCCTGAGTTTCCAATACAGGAAGTGCAACCATAACCTACGGTGTGAAATCTTAGTGCATCAAGATCTGCATTCAGGCCTGATCTTTCCAGATATTGGGTTACTACTTTTGAACCCGGGGCCAGTGAGGTCTTCACCCAGGATTTTGTGCGCAAACCGCGTTCGATCGCATTTCTGGCCAATAGACCAGCACCGATCATCACAGTCGGATTAGAGGTATTGGTACAACTGGTTATGGCGGCAATAGCAATACTGCCGTCGCTGACAATATATTCCTTGTGATTGTGTTTGATGCGTACGGTATGTATGGACTCTGAAATAACTTCATGGGGAGAAGCATGTTCAACCGGAACCTTCCCAAAAGTAAATTCGGTCCCTGATCCACCATCTGCAAGCCAGGCTGATTCCGAACGCTGTGGCATTGGAACATATTGCCTATGGTGTTCGCTATCTAAAAGCTGTGAAAACTTATGGTTTAGATCCTTGACCAAAATTTTGTCTTGTGGGCGCTTGGGGCCTGAGACAGTCGGTTCTAGTGTGTTTAGGTCAAATTCCACTACCGAAGAGTAGGAGATCTGTTCCTTTCCCGTGCGCCAGAGCAAATTGTGCTTACAGTATTCTTCGACAATTTTAATTTCCTGTTCAGTTCGATTGGTACTGTGCATATATTCCAGTGTACGGTCATCTATGGGGAAATAGGTGACTGTACAGCCAAATTCGGGCGACATATTGGATATGGTGGCGCGGTCTGTCACTGATAGTGTATCCAATCCTTCTCCGAAGACCTCAACAAATTTTCCGACAACTCCCTTATCGCGTAAGATTTTTGTAATCGAAAGAACCATATCAGTTGCGGTACAGACATCCGGAATTTTGCCTGTAAGTTTGAGTCCGATTACTTCCGGACAGGTGAAGAAGATGGGTTGTCCCAGCATGGCGGCTTCAGCTTCAATGCCACCCACACCCCAGCCCAGAACACCGATACCATTCACCATCGGCGTATGTGAATCGGTACCCACCAAGGTGTCCGGAAATAGCCAATTATCACGGGCAATAACACCTTTGGCAAGGTATTCTAAGTTTACCTGATGACAGATTCCCATTCCCGGCGGCACGACAGTGAAATTTTTTAAACCTTTTTGCGCCCATTTTAAAAGCTCATAACGCTCCCGGTTGCGCTCATATTCCAATTCGACATTTTTGTCGTAGGAGTATTCTGTTCCAAAATAATCCACCTGCACGGAATGGTCAATCACCAGATCAACCGGAATTGCCGGATTGATCTTCTGTCCATCCTTGCCATGTCGAATAAATTCAGCCCTTAAGGAAGCCATGTCCACAACAGCAGGAACGCCCGTAAAATCCTGCATCAGAATGCGTGCCGGCTTAAATGGAATATCTTTATCAACGGGTTGTGGAGACCAGCCGATCAACGTGCTGACATGTTCATCCGTTATACTAAATCCATCATGATTACGTAATACATTTTCCAGAAGAATTCGGATACTGAATGGGAGGTGCTCAATATTACCTTCTGGTAGATCCCTTAAGGAGCTATACTGATACACTCTTCCATCGATTTCGATTTCCCGAGTTGATTTTTCCTTGCTCATATTGATTACTTATTATATACTATATAATAACCATATCCGTAAATTTGTTTGTAATAACTTTTAGACATATTATTTCTTTCAGTTGTTGAACTGCACAAAAGCAGCCGTTCGGATCAGGAAAACTCGGATCTATATTTTATTCGGATTAAATGTTTGTTTATTAGTTGATTATGTTGTGTAGTCTCAAGATTTAATTCTTTTAATCAGACGGTTTTTAAACCGTTTGGTATCCGCGGAACGATAAAATTGGCGGATCAGCTGGAGGCAGCGTTTCGTTGGAGAACGTTGATATTTGTTTGTTTTGTACGAAAGGTACAATCATTTGCCAGATCAGACGTTTAAGTTAATGCCCTTTTATTGGAGAAAACAAGATGAAAATAAAAAATACATTCAGATTTATTGCTGCTAGCTTATTGCTTTCTATACCATTTGTCCACACAGCGTCCAGCTATGCGCATCCCGGAGAACAAAAGGAAAAAACAGTCCTGTTAAACAAGAATGCGGAGGTTAGCTTTAAAGACAGCAAAGGAAATGTTGTTTCGTTAAATCAGCTCAAAGACAAGGTTGTCCTGATCAATCTTTGGGCGACATGGTGTTCCCCCTGTCTGGCGGAAATGCCTTCTCTGGACAAACTGTATAAGGATTTTCAGGGGAATAGCAAAATCGTTTTTTTGTCCGTGGACGTTGACGGTAATCTGAAATCTTCAGCGAAGTTTCTAAAAAAGCGGAAGTATAGTCTTCCGGTCTATCAACTGAATTCGGCATTGCCAAAAGAATGGAGTACGACAAGTATACCGACCACCATTATCCTGGATAAAGCGGGCAAATTGGTCAACAAGCATGTTGGCGGGATGAACTTCGGATCAGTGAAGTTTAGAAAGGCCTTAAAACAATTAAGTGAAGAATAAGTTGGAAGGTAATTGAATCTGCTCATTCAGTGCAAACTTAAATTTGCGGATTCATTTATTATTCTGCCATTTTCTTGCTAATTTTGCATGCTAATTGTATAAGGAGAATTTATATATGCCAGTCAAACTTCCTAATAACCTTCCTGCGATAGAACTTTTAAAAAAGGAGAATATCTTTGTCATGAGTGACCTGAGAGCAAATGAGCAGGATATTAGACCATTACGTGTTTTGGTCCTTAATCTGATGCCGCTTAAGATCACAACGGAGACCGATTTTATTCGTTTACTTTCCAATAATCCTTTGCAAGTGGAGATGGAGTTTCTTCGACTGGAAACCCACGTATCCAAAAATACACCTGAGGAACACTTGGAGATGTTTTATAAAAGCCTGAGTGAGGTGAAAGAGAACTTTTACGACGGTATGATCATCACGGGAGCACCTGTGGAAATGGTTCGATTTGAAGAGGTGACTTATTGGAATGAGATCCAGACAATCTTTGACTGGGCGAGGACGCATGTAACGTCGAGCTTATATATCTGTTGGGCTTCACAGGCTGCGTTATACCACTTTTATGAGGTTGAGAAGAAACCTTTGGAAGAAAAGCTTTTTGGTGTATTCAAACATACGGCGCTCGACAAAAGACATCCATTATTCCGTGGATTTGACGATGAGTTTTTTATTCCACATAGCCGGCATACAACTATCGAGAAAGAAGATTTGCTAACAAAAAACGGCGTAGAAATTCTTTCTGAATCTCCCGAGGCTGGCATTGCAATCGCATCTTCCCGTGGTGGACGTGAGTTTTATCTGACCGGTCATTCCGAGTACGCACCTTTTACATTGGATGAAGAATATAAAAGAGATTTAGAAAAAGGCCAGACCATACGTATGCCAGCGAACTATTATCGCGATGACAATCCTGACAATCAACCTTTGGTACGATGGACGAGTCATGCAAACTTATTATTCAATAATTGGCTTAACTATTTTGTTTACCAGGAGACACCTTTTGATTTAAAAGATGTCGTTCACCTGGGAGAGATCAGACAGAAGGACTGAACACAAATTTTAGCCTAAGCAAACAAAATAGGTCGACGGAGCATTCTATCTATATAAAGTAGGTCGTATGAAAAGAATGTCTGTACTATTTTATCTGCTCTCTTTCTGTGTGTCGCTATATGCGGACGTACCAATTGAGGAAAATCAAAAGCTCAGAGAGGCAAACGGCACCTTATGGTATGCCAATCCATGGATTTGGCTGGGCGGTGTGGCGCTGTTTCTGATTGTCTTCCTCCTTCTTCTCCGTAAATCAACGAGAAACAAGACGCAGACATAATGAAATGTATATTATTTTAGTTATCCGCAAAACTATGTTCTGTATAACGAACAATAGCAAAACTTTTCTTAAGTTTGTGTGGATAGATAACAAACTAAAATATCATATGAAGAGAAGTATACTGTTAGCTGCTTTGCTGGCATGCGGTTCTTTGGCCGGTTATGCCCAAAATAAAGCGATCAATGTAGACTACATGGATAAAACCGTTCGTCCGCAGGATGATTTCTACAATTTTGTAAATGGTCAGTGGATGAAAACTGTTAAGATACCATCCGATAAAGCGCGTTGGGGATCTTTTGATGAGTTACGTGAGAGTACAGATATTGCCACGCTAAAAGTGTTGCAAGAGTCGTTATCCGGTCAGTTTCCAAAAGGAACTGATAACCAGAAGATCGGCGATCTGTACAAATCTTTTGTAGACATGAAAACACGTGACAAAGTTGGCTTGGCGCCTGTTCAGCCCTATTTGACAAAAATCAATGCGATAAAGAATTTTGATGACCTTTATAAATATCTGGTAGAGGTTGCACCTATAGGAGGCAATCCTTTCTTTGGTGGATATGTCTATGGACATCTCAAAAATTCGAATGTCAATACGGTTTACCTGGGTGGGGGAAGTTTGGGTTTAGGCCGTTCTTATTACCAGGTAAAAGACCAAAAAAATGAAGAGACCTTAAAGGACTATTCAAATTATATTTCAGCACTTTATGCCAAGTCAGGTCAACGCACGAGAGATCTTAAAGGGCCTAGAATTGTCGCTTTTGAAAAAGAATTGGCTGCTAACCTAAAAACGGTCGAACAGTCGCGGGACGCAAACGGCCGCTACAATCCGGTGGCAGTTGCTGATCTGAAGAAGATGGTAAAAAATGTTGATATTGCTAAATATCTGGGTGACGTTGGATTTAAAGCGGATACCGTTATTGTACCTGAACTGAAATACTACCAAAATTTAGATAAGATCTTCAACCCGGCGAATCTTCCGGTCATTAAAGATATATTAACATTTCATGTATTAAATACCGCTGCTTCGTATACGACACAGGAATTAAATGATCTTTCTTTTGATTTCTGGGGGCGTAAGCTGAAAGGGCAGAAGGAGCAACGTGCGCTGGATAAACGGGGGGTAGAGTTTGTGAATTCTATTGCCGGAGAACTTTTGGGAAAGCTTTATGTGAAGGAGAATTTTCCGCCACAGGCGAAAGCTGACGCTGAAGAACTGGTAAGCTACCTTGTAAAAGCATTTGGGCAACATATCAATGGTTTAACATGGATGTCCGCAGATACAAAAGTGAAGGCGCTTGAAAAACTGTCGAAGTTTAAAGTGAAGATCGGTTATCCGGATAAATGGAAAGATTATAGCAAACTTGATGTTAGTACTTCGCTTTACGAGAATGTCTTATCATCCAGCAAGTGGTCTTTTTACGAGAACCTTGCGAAACAGGACAAACCAGTTGATAAATCTGAATGGGGCATGACACCACAGACAGTCAATGCTTATTACAGTCCGTTGTTTAACGAAATTGTATTCCCGGCCGCAATTCTTCAGCCTCCTTTCTATGATTACAAAGCGGATGCAGCCGTTAATTTTGGAGGTATCGGTGCCGTCATAGGACATGAACTATCGCACGGTTTTGATGACCAGGGAGCCAAATATGATGGAAACGGAAATTTGAATAACTGGTGGACGGATGGCGACAAGGCTAAATTTGAGGCAGCGGCAGATGCCCTTGTGAAACAATTTGAAGCCTATGAGCCAGTTCCGGGAGTTTTTGTGAACGGTCGTTTTACCTTAGGTGAGAATATTGGTGATTTGGGCGGTTCTTCTGTTGCCTTCGATGCATTGCAGCTTTATTTAAAAGATAAAGGAAATCCCGGTCTGATCGATGGATTTACACAAAACCAACGTTTTTTCCTTTCTTGGGCTACTATTTGGAGAACAAAAACAACTGATGAGTTTGTTGTGAATCAGGTAAAAACAGATCCACATTCTCCTGCGCAATATCGGGCTTTTGCGCCGATTATCAATTTAGATGCGTTCCATGCAGCGTGGGAAACGAAAGAGGGTGACAAGATGTTTGTCCCGATGGACAGGCGTATTAAGATCTGGTAGGAAAATCTCCGGATCTTATTGATAAAACAAGGGGGCATTTCATTTGAAATGCCCCTTGCTGTTTATCGCATCCATTTTAGGACAAAGTAGAAACCAAGTCCCGTGAAGGAAAGTGTCAGCGCTGTTGCCCACCATAGTGTGGTGAAACCAAAGGAGTCAACAATAGATGTCCCGAGCAGTGGCGAAAAAATATTTGCCGCAGAAAATGCCAGGGAATTGAAACCCATATATGCGCCTTGTGTTTTTGGGGTAGAGCGGTTAACGGATACAGTAGCCATAAATGGCAATGTTAGCATCTCACCGAGACCAAAAATAAAGAAGGTGAAATATAACCAGCCAAGTCCGCCCATATAATTCAGCATGGCATATGAACTGGCGCATAGAAATGTACCAAACACCAGGGTGCTGATCAGTGAAAATCTCTTTTCAGCGACATGAACAACAAACATCTCCAGTAAAACAATCACAAAACCACTCCAGCCCAATAGGAATCCGATCTGATGGTCATCCAGGTGATGCACTTCGCGATAGAATATCGGCAAGGTTGTAATTAACTGGAAAAAACAAAATGAAAAAATACAGCAGAAGATATTAAATAGCACAAAGGGAACATCCGTATAGGGGTTGCGGCTTTGGTTTGCCACCTCGCTGTGTGACAAAGCGTCTTTTTTTGCTTTAACATCCGTTCTTTTTTGCCTTTTGTTAAAAAAGATAAAGAAAATTACTGCTGCACATAGCACGGCAAAGGAGTTCCCATAGAAAATCCAGTTAAACGAAATTGTGGCGAGGAAACCGGCAACGGCAGGGCCAATTGAAAAGCCCAGGTTGATAGCCAGTCTGTTTAGTGAAAAGGCACGGGTTATATTTTCGGGCTTTGCATAGCTGGCCACGGAAACAGAATTCGCCGGTCTAAATGCATCAAAAATCAGACTTAGCGTAAAGATCATGACGGACAGAGATTGAACTTCTTTAAAATAGGGGATTAATAGAAATAAGGGTGAAGCCAATACCAGGCTTCCGAATTGCACCTTAAAACTGCCGATCCGATCTGTCAGCCATCCGCCGATATAGGAACCGCATACAGAACCTATACCGTAGCTCATCAGGACAATTCCGACTTGCTTAATATCAAAATGAAGTACCTGCGTCATGTAAAGTCCCAGGAAGGGGATGACCATGCTACCCATTCTATTGATCAACATAACAATGGCCAAAAGCCAGGCTGCCTGCGAAAGGCCTTTAAAAGAATCCAGGTATATGGATATAATTTTTTTCATGCAAATAATTTGCTTTTTAGATGGTGTTGATTTTTATAAGCGCTTTGTTGTCATTCCGATAGGAGGAGCAGCCCGGGCTTATAAAAGCTATAACTCATTTTGATAAAAAAATGCCAAATTGATTGGTCAATTTGGCATCTATTATAAATTGATAACGTTTATGCCAATAGTGACTCTTCGATTGACGGGTTAACCTGATAGGTACTTGCAATCATCTGTTTTTTACCTGAACCGGGTTCCATAATGAAATCAATTCGGCCGAGGTTAATGCCTGCAAATCCCACTTGGTTGATCACTGTCTGCGTTCCTTTTAAATTTGTGACCAAGGTCGGTTCGTTTAAAAAAGTATGTGTATGACCGCCGATGATCAGATCAATATCTGATGTTTTGGAGGCGAGTACCAGATCTGAAACCTTATCATTCTCATATTGATATCCAAGGTGTGAAAGACAGATTATAAGATCGCACTTATGTTTTTCCTTTAGGATTTTAACCATTTTGTTCGCGATTTGGATCGGATCCAGATAGCGCATGCCCTTATAATTATTGGGATCTACCAGACCTTCGATATCAACACCAAGTCCAAATACACCTATTTTAATGCCACCTTTATGGAAAATGGTATAATCCTGTGTCCTTCCTTCGAGCACCGTGCCTTTAAAATCGTAGTTGGCGGTCAGAAAAGGGAATTTGGCGTGATCCAGGTATTTGACGAGCCCGTCCAGACCATTGTCAAACTCGTGATTACCAAAAGTCCCGGCATCATATCCTAATTTCGTCATGAGGTCCAATTCCAGTTTACCTCCAAAAAGGTTAAAATACGGTGTTCCTTGAAACATGTCGCCGGCATCCAGCAAAAGAAGGTTCTTTTCTTCCTTGCGGATTTTATTGATCAATGTGCTGCGGCGGGCCACACCACCCAGTCCCTGGTACTTACCACCGTCCATTGGAAAGGGCTCAATGCGGCTATGTACATCGTTTGTATGTAAAATGGTCAATTTGATCTTTTTACGTTCTGCCGCCGCCTGAAAAGGTAATGAACCCAAAGCAAGTGCTGCGGAAAATCCACCGGCTTGCTTGATAAACGTTCTCCGATTAATTGATTTTAATTCTTCCATCTAATTCCGCATTTACTTGTTTACCTGCTTTTGTTAATTCACTTACATATTCTATCAAACCTTCACGCATCCGTTGGGGGTAGTTGGTTCTGGAGACCGATTGCGTTAATAACACGAGGTTATCACCACCATTGGCCAGGTAATCATAGGTGACCAGTTTGTATAATTTGTTGTCATCAATGGGCTGTCCTTTAATTTTGATGTCCTGCACCTTGTTGCCTGTTATCGTTAAGGTCATACCTGCAATGGGCTGGCCATGTGTGGTGGCGATATAATCTGCAAGCTGACGTATTTGGCTGCCTTTTAGTTCGATAATCGTCAATGTATTTTCAAAGGGCATTACTTCAAAAATATGCCCCACGGTGATATCTCCTGCCTTGAGATCGTTACGGATTCCCCCTTTGGTTGCAAAGGCCAGATCCGCGGGATTATGGGCATAATGTGCGCTCATCCATAATAATGCTTCACAGAAAAAATTACCCATTAAGGTTTCGGGAGTTTTTTCTTTCGTGAGGGCCTTGTCGGCGTGTCCGATAACGCGGTTCATTTCAGCTTCCATCTTTTGCTTGAACGGCTCATAGATGGAAACGACAGTAGGATCTGCTTGTACCTCCTTATTAATATGATATTGCTGGAAATCCTTCTGTGTAGGGTGGAGTTGCTTTGAGCAACCGGTGACCATCAAAAGCGAAGCGACTCCAAGACTACCAATAAAGGCAATTTGCTTTGATATATTCATTATAGTTAGTTTAACCAAATATTGAGGCAAAGTTAGCCAATTAAATACGAAGAAATCTTATTCCTCATGCGCTAATTTTGCCAAAAACATAAAAACAATAAAAGCTTAACATAAATCTACGTTAAGCTTTATCATATAATTAGAAAAATAACAACCTAGTGAACCAATTCTGCCTCCGGAAGATCATCTATGGGAGTTTGACGGTCATTATTTTTCGCCAATGTATCCAATGTGTTTCCTTGAAGGATCTTTTTGTTTTTATTTTTAGCTGATAATTTGGTGCGGTAAGCTTTCCAATTCATCAGTAAAACAGAGAACAAAATCACGGCCAAACCTACAATCTGTAAGGAGGTGACGGCATGTGACGTAAAAAAATGACTTAATATTAACGCAATGATCGGATTTACATAGGCATAAGTACTTACTTCCATTGCCGGACGCACCTGTAAAAGCCATATGTAAGAGCTAAATGCGAGGATAGAACCAAATGTGATCAAATAGCCTAAGTTGAACCAGTCTACAGGAGCGACGCTGTTTAATTCAAATGATGCATACTCGCCCGTAAAAAGTGCCGTGATATTAAAAAGAACACCTGCCGTGACCATCTGCCAGGCCGTTTTGACCATCACATGTAAGTCTTCTTTTTCTTGCGCTTCCGATTTTTTGAAATATTTAGATGCCAAAGAACCTACTGTCCAGGCAATGGAGCCCAATACCAAAATGCATAAAGCAATGATCTTCAATTTTCCATTTGCATTGTCATTGGATGCCATGATCTGTTCGGCGAATAGCATAACGACTCCAATGAATCCGAGCACAACCCCGGCGACTGTTGTCATGCTGCTAAAATTCTCCTTCCATTTGGGCTTGTCGAGTAAAATAAACCAGATTGCTGCTGCTGCTGCGATTATCGCTGCCACCCCGCCCGAAACATATTGCTCGGCCCAGATGACTCCGGCCATATCGACAAACAGGAGTAAAAATCCGACGAAGGCAGCTTCTAATATGGATCGTTTATTAAAAAGTTTATAACCTTTTATGGCACAATAACTCATCAAGATCGCACTTGCGGTGACAAACCGAAATGATCCTAATATAAACGGTGGAAAGCTATGCAACGCTTTTTCTATAAAGAAAAAGGTTGATCCCCATACCACGTAAATTATAAAATAAGCAACAACAACCATGAGTGGGCTTGCCGCTTTTTTGTGTCCTTGTAACATAATGAAACCTCCTTTCTATTATTCAGGTATAACAACCTGTTGATCTTCTTTTACCGTCTGCAATACGATTGTGGTACGGGTGGAAATTATTCCTTCTACTTTACTTAACGTATTCCGCATTAAATCCACTAAACCTGTCGAATCAGCGGTTCTTACTTTGATAAGATAACCATCATCTCCAGCAATGTCGTGTACTTCCTGTACTTCCGGGATTTCAGCGAGCGCTAAGCCAACGCGCTGTTCACCGATAATGTCATTTGCTTTGATGAAAATAAATGATAAAAGTTTTTGATCGACAGCGGCAGGATTGATTTTGGCGCTGTATTTTAAGATCACGTCTTTTTGTTCAAGCTTTTTAACTCGCTCCAGTATTGCCGAAGGAGCCATACCCAATTCCCTGGCGATATCAGCATTATTGATACGCCCGTTATCCTGCATCAGACGAAGGATTTTGTAATCTACTTGATCTAAATTATATTCTACTTTTGTCATTTCGACTGCAAAGGTAATTAAAAAAGTATAATATTCAAAATATCAATGTTAGTTATGAATAATGTTCTGTAATTTCGGTTTGTATTGTGAATTTTATTCGATATGGTGTTAAGGTGTGTTGCTGGAGTTGAATCTAATTTATTGGGTAAAAAGGAATTGCGAAGGTGCTGTGGCCCGCTGCATTCAACAATTATACCGATTTCTTAATTTAATAATTATATTTCGGGTAGATAGGATGACACCCAATCCAATCAAACACCCTACGCAAACGCAGCCAAAGCGGTCCAGTGCAGCAAAATAGGAGCGGCTTTCTTGCTCATGTAAATAGACGATTATCAGCGCGACCATGGAGGTGCGCGCCACTGCCATAATATTCAGTGCCTTACAAATAACCAGTGAAGCAAGGATGCCAATAATCATCGCATAGAGTTGTGGGATAGGAACGAAGTACAGGCTAAGTCCGATAGCTGAGCCTATAAAATTTGATTTAGCACGATCGATAGCAATTTTTTTTGATTCATTTTCCTGCGGGGATATGACCAGGATAATTGAAATAAGGGTCCAGGAAACAGAGTATTCCGGAAAGGATACAAATAGAATATAGCCCAGTAAAAATCCGGTCAGTACCCGTATTGTATATATAATAAAATCTGAATGTAATGTGTATCGAAGGATAAGACTACGCATATAACAAAG
Source organism: Sphingobacterium sp. UBA7625 (assembly GCF_002484085.1). Classification (NCBI taxonomy): domain Bacteria; kingdom Pseudomonadati; phylum Bacteroidota; class Sphingobacteriia; order Sphingobacteriales; family Sphingobacteriaceae; genus Sphingobacterium; species Sphingobacterium sp. UBA7625. Next base: position 138,350 of record NZ_DLJD01000014.1, on the reverse strand, counting down.
AGATGTTAATTCATTAAATCGTGTTGCTGTTGCAAAAATACGAGCAAATGATGAAGGCGCGAAATAAAATTCAGGTTTGTTGCATTTTGTGTATGCGTTTTTATGCGTTTTTCCCGAAAGAATTGTGTGTTTCTTGCAATTGTTCCTTTTTCCAAAGGAGAAATTTAACTAAATTTGTTTTCTATATTTAAAAAAAGCAAATTCAGTGAAAGATCAGAATCAATTAGCCTTATTGGCAACTCGACTGAAAGGGGAGTTGTATTATACAGAAGAAGCATCACACCAAACCATGTTGCTTGCCTATTCCACGGACGCTTCGGTATATCAGGAAAAGCCGTTGGCAGTGGCTATTCCTTCTGATATAAATGATGTAAAGAATCTGATTGATTTTGCGGGGACAAACCGGACCACCTTAATTCCGCGCACCGCTGGCACATCGTTGGCAGGACAAGTCGTTGGAAATGGTATCATCATGGATATGTCCCGTCATTTTAACCGCATCCTCGAATTGAATGTGGAAGAGAAATGGGTGCGTGTGGAGCCTGGTGTCATCCGTGATGATCTGAACAGCTACCTTAAACCATTTGGGTTGATGTTTGGTCCCGAAACCTCTACCGCCAGCCGGGCCATGGTCGGAGGAATGATCGGTAATAATTCTTCTGGTCTTCATTCTATTGTGTGGGGTGATACCCGCCATAACCTGATTGCTGCAAATGTACTTTTAGATGATAAATCCGAGGTAAGCTTTGCTTCACTGGACGAGAAAAGTTACTTTAAAAAACTGTTACAGACAGACCGTGAGGGGGATATCTATCGTCACATGAATGACTTATTGACCGATCCTCAAAATCTGGCAGATATTGAGGCGGGTTATCCCAAGCGTTCAATAACCCGTCGAAATACAGGTTATGCGCTGGATATGCTAAGTGATCGGAGCCAGCCATTTAATATGTGTAATCTTCTGGCCGGCTCTGAGGGCACCCTAGCGATTGTCACAGAGGCAAAGCTACGCTTGATGGATTTGCCGCCTAAAGAATTAGGTTTATTGTGTGTTCATTTCTCCGATATGGTCGAATGTATGCGTGGCAATGTGATCGCATTAAACCATAGACCTGAGGCTTCGGAGCTGGTAGATAAGTATATTCTGGATTTTACGGTTGGTCATCCTACTTATAAATATAATCGTTTTTTTATAGAAGGCGATCCGCAGGCATTGTTAATCGTTGAATTTAGAGGCGATACGGAGGCTGAGACCGAGGCTAAAGCCATGGCTTTAAAGGCCGAGCTGATGGAAAGGGGCTTGGGTTATGCTTATCCTTATATTACTGGAATTGAGCAGACAAATCTAGTCTGGGATGTCAGAAAAGCGGGGCTCGGTCTTATCCGTAATCTCCCTGGAGACAGTCAGCCTGTAAATTTAATCGAAGACTGTGCTGTTTCTCCGGAAGATCTGCCCGAATATGTCAGTGATATTCAAAAATTATTGATTGAGGAAGGTGTACATGCATCTTACTACGCCCATGCCGGAGCAGGTGAATTGCATATTGAACCCTTTGTTAATCTGAAAACAGAAGAAGGTAAACGTACTTTCCGCTCCATACTGGAAAAAACAAGTGACCTTGTTTTAAAGTACAATGGATCATTAAGCGGAGAACATGGCGATGGGCGCTTAAGAGGTGAGTTTATAGGCAAGGTACTTGGCCAAAAGGTCTATAAGCTTTTGGAAGAAGTCAAAGTCATTTTTGATCCACTGGGGATTTTTAATGCCAATAAAATTGTCAACACACCGCCAATGGATGCCCATCTACGCTACGATAACGACAAGAATAGAACGGCTATAAAGACATATTTCGATTTTTCCAAAGATGAATCCATTCTCCGGCTGGCGGAAAAATGCTCGGGATCGGGCGATTGTCGAAAAACGGAAATTACCGGTGGCACCATGTGTCCTTCTTTTATGGCGACCCGTGATGAGAAGGATACAACACGTGCCAGAGCAAATATGCTACGTCAATTTTTGACCAATTCCACAAAGAAAAACCGCTTTGATCATGAGGAAATCAAGGAAGTTATGGATCTATGTTTGAGCTGCAAAGGCTGTAAAACAGAATGCCCGTCGAGTGTGGACGTCGCTAAAATGAAAGCAGAATTTTTACAGCATTATTACGATGAACACGGTGCTGGCTTCCGAACGAAATTGATTGCTAATTTTACCGATTCTCAAAAACTGGGTTCGCTGGTCGCTCCACTTTACAATTTTGTGGTGAAGAACGATTTTCTGTCCGGTTTAGTTAAAAAAATGGTCGGATTTGCTCCAAAGCGTTCACTTCCTACAGTGAATGGAACGACATTAAGCCAATGGGTCAGGAAACAAAAGATCGAGCCACAGGCTAAACGCCGTGTCTATCTGTTCTCTGATGAGTTCACCGAATACAATGATGCTGAGATCGGTATCACGGCCTATAAACTGTTAACGGCCTTGGGTTACGAGGTGGTTATTCCAAAACATGTGCAAAGTGGGCGGACTTTTCTCTCCAAAGGATTTGTCAAAGAAGCAAAAAAAATTGCTAACCAGAACATCAGTTTTCTAAAGGATCTGATCACAGATGACACGCCGTTGTTAGGTATTGAACCATCTGGAATAATTACATTCAGGGACGAATACCTAAGTTTGGTTGATGAAAATCTGCGTAGTGATGCACTTCGGGTAGCAAAAAATGCACTTATGATTGACGAGTTTCTTTTAGCGGAAATTGAAGCCGGTCGTATCCACCGGGAGCAGTTTACTGCCGATGAGAGAAAAATTAAATTGCACGGGCATTGCTACCAAAAGGCTTTTCATTTGGTGGGCATTACCCAGCAAGTCTTGTCTTTCCCGTTAAATTACTCCGTTGAAGTCATTCCGTCGGGCTGCTGTGGTATGGCGGGATCCTTTGGCTATGAGGCCGAACATTATGATGTTTCGATGAAAGTGGCGGAATTGGTTTTATTACCCGCTGTACGTAAAACGGATACCACAACTTTAATCGCAGCAGCGGGTACCTCGTGCCGGCATCAGATCAAGGATGGTGCTGGCAGAAAATCCTTCCATCCCGTTGAAATTTTATACGATGCTTTATTGAAATAAAATAAAAACATTGCCAATGGTTGTTTGTTATCAGTAATAATAGTAATATTATAAGAGCAATATTGCAATGATTACTGATAATAAACAAATCACCATGTACAAAATTCAATCTATAGCCATTCTCGCAACAGCTACGCTGATGTTGGCTGCTTGCGGAAATTCTAATCAGAAGAAAAACGATGGAAGTGATACCGCAACGGCAAACACCATTGAGCGGGTGCGCATCGAAAAATTTACGAACGGCACTCCCGGACCTGAAAAAAAGAATTTCTTTTTGCGTATCACCGATGAAGTAAAGACCGATTCGAGCCGTATTTATACAACGAAATCACTTTACAATCAGGATACTGTCGGTGCGAAATTTGAAATTATTGATTTCATACCCGCAGGTATTATTGATGGGCAACCAAGTGACGACGTCGGATTTACCAAAGGGAAAATTAAAATCACTAGTCTAGGTACGCAATCCAATAATCTAGTCAAAGCCTTGGGTGAATTGTTTCAAATGCCAACTAGCGATGCCTTTACAAAGGACGTAGTATTGCCCAATGTCTTCTCATCCAATAAAATGAATGTTGATTTATCAAAGAAAACCGCATATAGTTTTAAACTCTTTTTAGAGAATAAAAAAGCAGAACCGGCGGAGTTGTTTTTTAATATAGATACGTATAAGCATGGTATTGAATTTTCCGAAAAAGATCCATCTTTCCGTGCAGGATTATTATCAGCTTTCACTGGAAAGTAAATCGTTAATACGGGATTAACGCAGAGTAACCGTATTTGGACAGGAGTTACACATTCAATATTGAAATAGAAAACGGCTGGATAATTTGGCAATATCCAGCCATTTTTTTATTATTTATTCTGCATGTTGTGAGCCTTTTTAGGTGATATGTATTAGGTAACGGCTCCCACTGGATACAGCGCAAAAGAAGTTTGCCAATTTTTAAATTATTTTTTTTGAAAATCTCGTTTGCTAAACGAAAAGGGTTATCTTTGTGCTAATAAATTTAGTTTTATTTATGAAGCATTCAGGGACAGCAGACCTGCCGCTGCACTATGGAAAGGTGCCCGCCTGGCTCTATGAGCGGATGAGCACATTAGGCAAGTCCATTGTAGAGGTGATCCTGATGGACTATGGGCAGGATGAGGTGCTCAGGCGATTGGCAGATCCGTTTTGGTTCCAAAGTTTTGGTGCGGTACTGGGTATGGACTGGCATTCATCAGGTATTACCACGTCGGTTATGGGCGCGTTAAAACGCGCCATTAATCCCTGTGCGGACGCATTTGGTCTCTATATATGCGGCGGTAAAGGTAAATTCTCCAAAGACACACCACAAGAGCTACTTTACCTCGCGGACAAAACAGGTTTGGATGGCAATAGCTTGGTTCGGACAAGCAAGTTGGTCGCAAAAGTAGATAGTACGGCGATACAAGACGGTTATCAGTTGTATCTGCATAATTTTATTGTCGCTAAGAACGGTCATTGGGCCGTGGTACAACAGGGGATGCACGATCATGATGGAACTGCCCGTCGTTACCATTGGCATTCGGAGAACGTCCGTTCGTTCATTGAGGAACCACATACAGGTATCAAAGGTTGTCCACAGGGAATAATTTTAAATTTAACAGCATCTGGAGCAGCTCCGAACAGGACAGGTATCATGACACTCGTCAACGAGGATTCTTCAGATGTCTTAGTAGACTTTAAAAGATTGCTGATGCCTTCTCATCATGATGTTAGGACTTCGGATGTTGATCTCAAAAGGTTAGGAGCAATGTTATATGTTGCACGGGAAAATCAACCTAAAAATTTTGAGGATCTTTTGTTATTAAAAGGCATGGGCCCCCGCACTTTACAATCGCTGGCCCTTGTCAGCGAGGTGATCCATGGAGCTCCTGCGCGATTTAATGATCCCGCACGCTTCTCTTTTGCACACGGTGGAAAGGATGGACATCCCTTTCCTGTTCCCCTGGATATTTATGATCAAAGTATTCAGGTCTTACAAAAAGGTATTGAAAAGTCAAAGCTGGGCAATAGCGACAAATTAAAATCCATGAATAAACTCCATCAGATCGTTCTAGAAGCGGAGCATAATTTTACGCCTCAGTTTGATATTCAGCAGATAATAGAGGAAGAACGCAGAAATTCATGGAAATACAATGGCCGGACAGTCTTTGGTCGCGCAAAGCCTCCAAAGGCTGATGAAACAGGTACACAGCTTTCACTTTTTTGAGTAAGATCGCCGGATTGTAATCCTTTTGTTAAATTGTGTTAAACCTTATTAAAATTATTTCTGCGCTAGTATATTTGCTCACAAATGAAAGCGGTTATTACAATTCTATGTTTTATAGTCTTCCTATTAATTAGGAGCGGTAATAGCCATGCTGTGCTAAACGAGTCTGACCGTCCTGCGATCAGTTTCATGTATCAGCATAATGAGGCAAATTTAAAGGACAAGATTACTTCGCTGACCTCCCGCATTGATCCCCTTATTGCAGGAAATGTACACGATGAAAATCCCGTCATTGAAGAATTTAACAGTGAGAATTTCCAATTAACCAAAGATCTTCAAACAGCTTCTGATTTTGTCGCATTATTGCTTTGTGCGGTCGTATTTTTCATTTTTGTGTTTCGGTTTGCAAAGAAAATCCCTTTTTGCAATTTTGTTGCTTATTTATATCCCCAAAGGTATATTTTCCAACAAAACTGGAGAATTTAATAGCCAATCCCCCGAAACAGCTTAACCTTATTTTTTTTATTTCTGTATCAATCGGATTTTCATTTCTCCGTTAATGATTTTACCGTTTTTGCATCTTACAACAAGCTCAGGATAGGTTGTTTCAATTCCCATATCAAACAAACAATCAAACTTATTTTTAATTAGACGCTTACAAATGAAAAGAGTATTTATGCTCGTTAATTTGGCTATCGTATTATGCCAAATTGGGTGTACTTCCAAAAAGGAAGAAAAAGAAGAGAAAGAAAAATTCAATGTGACTTCTCCGGTACAAATGGATACAACCATCCGTAAAGATTTTGTATCCCAGATTAAGTCTTTCCGTAATATCGAATTACGCGCACAGGAAAAGGGATATCTGGAACAAATTTTTGTGGACGAAGGACAGTATGTACACAAAGGACAACTGCTGTTCCGCATTATGCCCAAAATGTATGAAGCAGAGTTTAGAAAATCCATGGCCGAAGTGAATGTTGCCGAGATTGAAGTACAGAATACCAAGAGCCTGGCGGATAAAAATGTGGTGTCCCCGAATGAACTGGCCATGGCCAAAGCTAAATTGGAACAGGCCAAAGCCGCTGCAGCTATCGCTAAATTACACCTTTCTTTTACGGAGATCAGAGCACCGTTCGATGGTACAATTGACCGAATTCCATTAAAGTTAGGAAGCCTGGTGGATGAAGGGGAGTTGTTGACGAGCCTTTCTGACAATAGCCAGATGCTTGTCTACTTCAATGTTTCGGAACCAGAGTACCTTAATTATCAGACGAATGTCAGTAAACGGGGGGATACCCACGTTGGATTGTTGCTTGCCAATAATGAATTGCTTCCGGCGCATGGCGTGGTAGAAACCATCGAGAGTGAATTTGACAGTGAAACAGGAAATATTGCGTTTAGAGCCCGCTTCCCAAATCCCAGCCGTTTACTAAAACACGGTGAAAGCGGGAAGGTCGTGATGAATTTCCCATTGAAGCAGGCATTGATTATACCGCAAAAAGCAACCTATGAATTGCAGGATCGTAAATACGTGTATGTTGTGGACAAAGACGGCAAACTAAAGGCCCGCCACATCACCATAGGTAATTCCCTTCCTGATCTTTATGTGGTTGCAAGTGGACTTCAAAAAGACGACAAATTCTTACTGGATGGCATACAGAAAGTGAAAGAGGACGAAAAGATCAACTATAGTTTCGTTCAGCCAAAAGAGGCCATTTCTAATTTGAAGTTAAAAACAGAATAAATCCTCATACTCTTAAATTACTATGTTTAGTCGTTTTATAAATAGACCTGTCCTTTCGATTGTCATATCACTGATCATTGTGTTTCTGGGGATTCTTTCGATGGTACAACTTCCGGTAACTCAGTTTCCGTCCATATCGCCACCTAAAGTAAATATTACCGCAGAATATCCGGGGGCGAATGGTGAATTGATGATCAAATCAGTGATTATTCCGCTTGAACGCGCCATAAATGGTGTTCCCGGAATGAAATATATGGCTTCAGACGCGGGTAACGACGGTGAGGCCAGCATACAGGTGGTGTTCAATCTGGGCACGGATCCAAATCAAGCTTCCTTGAACGTGCAAAACCGCGTGGCTTCTGTTGTCAATAAGCTTCCGCCCATTGTCGTCCGTGAGGGAGTAAAGATTACACGAGAAGAATCCAATATGTTGATGTATATCAACCTCTTTAGTAAGGATAAAGATCTCGATGGAAATTTTATGTACAATTATGCCGATATGAATATTGTTTCGGAACTGCGGCGTGTAGACGGCGTTGGTGTGGCAAATATTCTAGGAACACGGGAATTGGCCATGCGGATCTGGTTGAAGCCTGATCGCATGACAGCGTATAAAATTTCAGCGGAGGAGGTCATGAAAGCCCTCTCAGAGCAAAGTTTGGAAGCGTCTCCGGGTAAAGCCGGGGAATCATCCGGTATTACTTCACAATCTTTTGAATATGTGCTGAAATATCCCGGACGTTTTACCACGACAGAAGGCTATGGCAATATCGTGCTCCGCACAAATGCAAACGGTGAAATGTTACGCCTGAGGGACGTTGCGGACATTAAATTCGGTTCGGCAATGTATGATATCTATTCAACCTTAAATGGAAAACCCTCCGCCGCAATCGTGCTGAAACAATCCTATGGCAGTAATGCTTCTCAGGTTATCCAGGATGTTAAAGACAAAATGAAAGAACTGAAAAGCTCATTTCCAAAAGGACTGGATTATGAGATCAGTTATGATGTCTCTAAATTTTTGGACGCCTCCATGGAAAAGGTTATTCATACCCTAGTTGAAGCCTTTATTTTGGTAGCGATCGTTGTCTTCCTATTCCTGGGGGATTGGCGTTCCACATTGATTCCGACCATTGCGGTGCCGGTTTCCTTAGTGGGATCGTTTCTTTTTATGCAATTTTTTGGTATCACAATCAACCTGATTACCTTGTTTGCCCTTGTATTGGCCATTGGTGTTGTGGTTGATGATGCCATTGTCGTTATCGAGGCGGTGCACGCCAAGATGGAGGAATTGCATATTTCTGCTTATCAGGCGACGAAGAAAGCAATGCACGAAATCAGTGGGGCGATCATAGCGATAACCTTCTTGATGGCAGCAGTATTTATACCTGTAGCCTTTATGTCGGGGCCTGTCGGTATATTTTATCGCCAGTTTTCCATTACAATGGCGACTTCCATCATCTTATCGGGCGTGGTGGCCCTGACGCTGACGCCTGCGCTCTGTGCCATTATGTTAAAGAACAGCCATGGAAAGGCACGCAAAAAATCCGTTGTGGACAAATTTTTAGATTCCTTCAATCGCTTGTTCGATAAAATGTCAAACAAATATGTTTTCTTGCTGAAAGGCATTGTCGACAAGCGTCTCTTTACTTTTGTGGTGTTGATCGGATTCTGTATCGGGGCTTATTTTTTAAACAATGCCGTACCGGCAGGTTTTATTCCAAATGAAGACCAGGGAATGATTTACGCCATTATCCAAACGCCGCCGGGATCGACTTTAGAGCGTACAAATCTGGCCGCTCAAACCTTGCAGAAGGAAGCGGAGGATATTGATGGTGTACAATCCGTTTCTTCGCTGGCAGGTTATGAGATATTAACGGAGGGAACCGGAGCCAACACCGGAACCTGTCTGATCAATTTAAAAAGCTGGGAGGAGCGTAAGGAATCCTCACAGGAAATTATCGAACAGCTGGAAAACGCCGCAAAAAATATTCCCGGTGCTTCCATTGAATTTTTTCAGCCACCAGCAGTACCGGGCTATGGTGCCGCCGGAGGATTTGAATTGCGGCTTTTGGATAAAGCCGGCTCTGGTGACTACAAGAAAATGGAGACCGTGAGTAAGGATTTTGTCCGGGAATTGAACAAACGACCTGAGCTATCCTCTGTTTTTACCTTTTATAGTGCGAGCTTTCCACAGTATATGCTCCATATTGACAATGATATGGCTCAATTAAAAGGCGTTACGATTGATAATGCGCTGAATACACTCTCGACCTTGGTGGGCAGTAACTACGAAACCAACTTTATTAAGTATGACCGACAATATAAGGTCATGGTGCAGGCATTGCCCCAATATAGAGCTCTTCCTGAAGATATCTTGAAGTTATACGTGAAAAATGACAAGGATGAGATGGTACCTTTCTCCGCATTTATGCATATGGAAAAGGTATATGGACTGTCTGAGATCACACGACATAATATGTACATGGCCTCCGAGATTTCGGGTTCTGCTGCTCCGGGTTATAGCAGTGGTGAAGCGATTCAGGTAATCAACGAAGTCGCCGCTAAAACGCTACCACAGGGCTATGGCATAGATTGGGCCGGTATTTCCAAAGACCAGGTGGGGCGCGGTAACCAGGCCATTTATACCTTTTTGATCTGTCTGGGCTTTGTCTACCTTATTTTATCGGCACAGTATGAAAGCTTTATCATGCCGTTTGCGGTATTGCTTTCCTTGCCAATTGGTATTTTCGGTGCATTTTTCTTATTGAAAGTCCTGGGACTGGAAAATAATATTTACGCTCAGGTAGCCTTGGTTATGCTTATTGGTTTACTCGGTAAGAATGCCGTCTTAATCGTTGAATTTGCCACACAGCGGCATGCGCAGGGGCTAAGTATTATCGAAGCGGCACTGGAGGGTGCCAAAGTAAGGTTTAGACCTATTTTAATGACATCGTTTGCATTTATTGCAGGCTTGATTCCATTGGTGTTGGCCTCCGGACCGGGAGCGATCGGTAACCGGACGATCGGTACGGCAGCAGCAGGAGGTATGCTATTCGGAACTGTGTTTGGTATCCTTATCATACCGGGTCTTTACTTTATTTTTGGAACAATTGCTTCCAAACGCAAGCTCATCAAACATGAAGATGAAAATCCATTAACAGAAGAAATCGATAACAATGGCTAGTCAAAAATATAAATACTGGATGATAGGAGTTCTGTTGTCAGCGGCGGTGACCGGCTGTAAAGTCCCTAAAGCGACGCAGATTCAAGAAAATAAGCAGGTGCCACAGCAATTTGTCGAAGCATTGGCACCGGATACAACGAATTCGGCGAGCGTGAAATGGCGCGATTTTTTTAGCGATCCCAATTTAGTCACGTTAATTGATACCGCATTAAAAAATAATCAGGAGTTAAATGTGACCTTGCAGGAATTGGCAATCGCCAAAAACGATATCTTATTGCGAAAAGGAGCATTGAAACCAAGTGTAGGTTTGCGTGCCGGTGGAGGTGTGGAAAAAGTCGGCCGGTATACCAGCCAAGGGGCAGGTGATGCCAGCACGGAGATAGCCCCCGGCAAGGAAATGCCCGATCCACTGGGTGATTTAACGATAGGAGCTTATGCAAGCTGGGAAATTGACGTCTGGAAGAAGCTAAAAGATTCCGAACAGGCAGCATTGAACCGTTATCTTGCGACAGTCGAAGGTAAAAACTTTGTGCTGAGCAGCCTTATTGCAGAGGTTGCACGCTCTTATTATGAACTGTTGGCGTTAGATAACCAACTGACGATCATCAAACAAAATATCGAGGTGCAGGACAATGCGCTGGAGGTAATCAAACTACAGAAGCAAGCGGCACGTGTAACGGAACTTGCGGTTCAGAAATTTCAGGCCGAGGTATTGAAAACCAAGGGCATGGAATTCGAGACGCGGCAACAGATTAAAGAAACGGAAAACCGGATCAATTTTCTTTTAGGACGTTTCCCACAGGAGATAAAGCGTGATAAAAGCAGTTTCGTGGATATGGTACCGGCCAGGGTACAAACAGGTATACCGAGCCAATTGTTGAGCAATAGACCTGATATTCGTGAGGCAGAATATGAATTGGCGGCTGCTAAATTGGATGTGCAGATTGCAAGAAAAGAGTTTTATCCGTCTTTGGAGATATCGGCTGCTCTTGGCTTGCAAGCTTTTAAACCGTCCTATCTATTTAAAATGCCCGAATCCATGTTGTACAATATTATAGGTGAGCTGGCAGCGCCCCTGTTGAACAAAAATGGGCTGAAAGCAGAATTCAATACCGCAAATGCAAAACAGATACAGGCGGTTTATAACTACGAGAAGACGATTCTAAATGCCTATCTCGAAGTATCCACGCAACTCTCCAATATCGAGAATCTTGGAAAGAGTTATGATTTTAAGACCAAAGAAGTTGAGGTACTCAATAATTCGGTTACCGTTTCAGGTGATCTATTTAAATCGGCACGTGCCGACTATATGGAAGTGCTGATGACACAACGTGATGTACTGGATTCAAAACTTGAATTAATAGAAACTAAGAAGCAACAGCTGAATGCTGTTGTCAATGTCTACAAAGATTTGGGAGGAGGCTGGAAATAAGTTGTTTGTTTGAATGGACCCCGCTAGGCGGGGTTCTTTTTTGCTCTCACCACTAAAATTATTTCTTGCAAAAATAGAATTAATGCTTATTTTTAATTTATATTAATATATCATATTTATCTGTTTTATGGAATCACAAGAATATTTACTTATTAATGATGAGGCTGAAAGAGGAGTTTTTTACAAAAAAACATATCTTCATGTTGCCCTTTCGATTTTGGCATTTATTGTTTTAGAAAGTCTGTTGATAAAATTAGTGCCTTATGATTTTATCGTCTGGATGGTCAGCGGAAAGTTTATCTGGTTATTTCTTCTTGGTTGCTTCTGGTTAGGAGCATCGCTTTCTTCGAGATGGACCTTAGCCCAGAGCCGACAGACTCAGTATATAGGGTTGGCATTCTACATCGTGTTGGAGGCGATTATTTTCCTACCGATGATTTACATCGCTGCGGCGATGACCGATGGCGCAAGTATGCTGTATCAGGCAAGTATCATGACTGTTGCCCTGTTTACAGCATTGACGGCAGTGGCCTTTATGTCAAATAAGGATTTTTCTTTTCTGAAAAATATCCTTGTTATCGGTGGCTTCCTGGCCTTAGGTGCAATTGTCGCCGGTGCAATATTTGGATTTCAATTGGGGTTGTGGTTTTCTGTATTCATGGTTTTGATCGCTTCCGGCAGCATCTTATACCAGACACAAAATCTAAAATATAACTATGGCAATGAGCAATATGTCGGAGCAGCATTGCAGCTATTTTCTTCGATTATGTTGCTGTTTTGGTATATCTTGCGTATTCTGATGAGCCGCCGTTAATTCGGTTTGTTTTCAGGGAAAGTGAAAAAAGTAATTAGCACATATTTGAATGTGCGCTAATTACTTTTTTTTGTGCCAATGTTTTCTAAGCTATTTTAAAACGTTTTTCAGATTTTTTTTAGCCCCTGATCAAAATCTTTATTTATATTCATAAATAGTTTCATTCAATTCCGGGGATAGGGCGATTTATCTAAGCGTCATATGTTGGCACAGGAGATATTCTGATGTTTTGCTTGTTATTTCAATAATTCTAAATGTGTGCTTATTCCGATTCTGTTCCAGGCATTGATCGTAGTAATTGCGATGATGATCTGTGCAATTTGTTTTTCATCAAAAAGATGCTTTGCTTTCTGATAGGTTTGCTCCGTTAAGCCCTGTTGGTGAATTAATGTGATTTCCTCTGTCATCTCCAATAAGACCTGTTCTTCGGCATTAAATAATTCGGTTTCGCGCCAAGCGTTCAGTAAAAATATCCTTTGTGGAGTTTCACCATACTTTAACGCGTCCTTTGTATGCATATCCAGGCAAAACGCACATCCATTAATTTGAGATGCCCTTATCTTAATGAGCTCTTTTTGGATAGGAGTTAAAAAAGTGTCAGCAAGATAGGTTTCTAAACCCATCATTGCTTTGTACGCTGTGGCGTCTACTTTTGCAATATTTAATCGTGCTGTCATTGTGTTATATTTTTATACGACAAAGTTGAAGGAAAGATTGAATAATAAACTTAAACTGGTTTAAGAAAGCCAATCAAAGCCGCATTTAGCACCTTAGTCGATAAGAATTATTCACGGATGAATCTTCTTATTCAGATATCATCAGGTAATAGTTGTCCGGATCCCGAAGAATAAACTGATTTTTTAGGGAGTTTTCATTGTAATGAATTTCCTTTTCGAAAGTAGCATCGAGTTTGGTGGCATTTTCAAATACCTCCTGGAGATTGGCTACCCGAAAGAATAAGATGAGACCATTTCCGGCATTTTTGGGTTGGAGTAGTGTAGGGTGTGCGTGTTCACCCCATTTGTGAAGGCATAAAATGACATGGTTATCGACTGTTAGTATCTCAAAAGTCTCGCCACCATGTGCGCTGTTGCAGCCCAGTAGTTTCTGATAAAATGATGAACTTGCTGGAACACTTTCCACAGCGATTATTGTTTCTGTTCTGACCATTGGTTTAATTTTTGGTATTTAATAATTCCTTAGCCTTCATATAGCTATGTCGGCCGAGGAATAAACAAGTGAAATAGGAATTCGGTTTTATAAAGCGTTAATTAACAGTTGTTAATCTTTTAATCAAAAAGACTGAGTTGTCTGGCTTTTACCAGATCAAGGATCATGCGGTAACCTGCAAGCGAATTGCCATGCTGGTCTAAAGCGGGACTAAAGGCACCTATTCCCATTTTACCAGGGACACTGACCGTGATTCCGCCACCGACACCGGATTTACTAGGCAATCCAACCGTACGTGCATATTCACCACTAAATTCGTACATGCCGGCAATTAACATCTGTGACTGAATTAGCTGGGATAGATTAGGGTCGCGATATTGTCTGTTCCCATCATAACGGACGCAATGATTGGCAAAAAAATAACCTATTTTGGCCAGATCTTCGACGGTGATTTCGATCGAACATTGTTTAAAATAGTTATTGAGTTTTTCTTCTCCTTCGCCATCAATTAAGCCATTGTTTCGCATAATATAAAACATGCCTCGATTGCGATGCCCCGTTTCTCGTTCTGAGTTATACACCGCATGGCTATAATCAATATGTTCATTGTTTGTGATGAAACGGATCATATTAAGGATTTTAACAAATGGTTCCTCACCTTTTCCTTTAATAAGTGCCGTGGTCAGTATGGCACCCGCATTCATCATTGGATTAAGCGGTTTTCCCATCGTTTCCAGATTGCCAAAATGATTGAAAGGCTTATCTGTACCAAAATAACCCATTTTATCAAAAATAGTTGCTTCTCCATTTTCCCGGACCGCAATCATCAGTGCGATGATCTTCGATATACTCTGGATTGTAAATTTCTGCCGGATATCCCCTGCGCTGACGATGGTACCATTGCTATTGACAACCGAAAGTGCAAGTGATTGCGCATTTGTTTTGCCCAGTTCGGGTATGTAATCTGCTACTTTTCCTTGTTTATAACCTTGACGGTTCTTTTCGAGAATGGTATTTAAAGTTGCTTGATCTAAGGCTGTCGTATCCCGTACTGTTGATTCAGTCGCCGTCCGTTGCGCAAGGCACGGGCCTGCCGCACCGGTATAGCTCAGGACAAACAGCGCTGTTATCAAACCAAAAGTTTTATTCATGTCTTCAATCTTTTTATGAAATCCCAAAGTTAGGAAAGTAAGCCTATTTTAGCTATTCGTCGGTGCAGGATCAACATTCCAACCTGAAAGAATGTCGCCATAGAAGAAGAACGTGACATAGAAATTCTTTTCGCTGACCTTATCCTTCACAAGATATTTTTTTGTTACATCGTAGCTGTCAACCTGTTTGTATTTTGACAATGCTACGGGACTGGCTGCCGGATTTTCAGCCTTTACCATGTCCTGAATTTTTTGCGTGATCAATTTCATGATACCGATTTTTTTGAAAGGATCGTTTTCAACTTTATGACCCGCAATTCGAGATAAAGTACCATTATTTTTTTCTTTTTTTAATTTCGCAGCTGCTGTATAGGCTCTGAAACGCTCCTTAATTTTTGGATCCTGAAGACTATGTATGGTAAAGATAGAGATACCCTGGGCACCATTGTTCAAGGCCTCATCCATATCGACAAACATTTCATCGTTGTTTTTAGCCATTAAACCACAATAAAGGGTGGTATGGTTTGCTTTATCCCGCACATTTTCGAGGGTACAATCTTTTATGAAGCTTGGATCTTCGGTGTAAAAGTTACTATAGACCATAGGAAATACAAGATCCAGATTCCATTTCCCCCAATCTTGTCGAACCATTCTTGAAGCCATTTTGGGAGTAGGAAAAGGGGAGGCGGCCATTGTCTTTCCGTTTGCATGTACAACATCCGCAATCATATTAGCCATTTCAGTGATCTGATCGCAACGAAACTGTCTCCATTTTAAGTCTTTTGAAGGGTCTTTTTGAGCTCTTGGATCATAACCGTATTGCTTTTTGAATTTTTCTATCGCAATTGGATGGTAGCCATAGTCCCATGCGGCATACTCGCGATCTTGGACGATATTATACTTTGGCCACAGCGTCGTCGGCAGTACAACATCCACATAGCGGTTATAGTCTATGGATATTCCTGCTAAACCTTCAACTTCACAATAAGACTGAATTTTTTGTTTAATGTAATCTTTCACTTCCGGTACCACGGGCGAAAGAAATTTATAATAACCTACATAGGCAGTGGTATCAGCTAGGCTCTTTCCATTTCTGTTGACACTGAACCAATCCGGATGTTCTTTTAGAATTTTATCGCGATCATGTTCCAGGTTCATTGTCCACAACCATGCAATTACCTGTATGCCATATTTTTTTGCAATAGGAATTGCAACGCGATATTCATCAGGACTTGCTGCATTTAGCATAACCCCATCTATGCCCAAATAATTCATCTCCCGACAGATAGAGTCGAAATTTGTGCTTGGATTATAATCAAGCCAGGTCCAAAACATTGCCGGTTTCTCGCGCTCCGCGGCTTTGGAAACAGGAACTAAAAATCCATAGATAATTAGTAATAGACAGATACGGCATTTTCTGATTAATTGTTCTTTCATATGATTTATTGATTCTAAAATTTATCTAAAATGTATTCAACTGGATGCCCACAATTCACGAAGATCTTTAAGGTTATATTGACCGTGGTTTGGAATTTAGCATCCGTTTTACATCCACCGTGAAAATACATAAAAACGGGGAATTTACTCCATTCGCAATATAATTCGCAATCATTTTCTTTGAGTTATAAATTTTATTAGAAATTTAAAACCATTCAATCTTTCATCTGTTAATAGAGCAAGAATAATTAATAATACATTATTGACATTGAAAAGTGCGCTGGGCTACCAGTGAATAGATAATTATTTTAGATATGAGGAAACTTTATATTCCAATTTCTGTCTTTTGTTTATTGCTCCATACAACTGTCAATGGGCAGGAGCCGGGGCCGGTAGAGCCAGCAAAAAAAGATTCTGTACCGCAAAGCAAAGGAGAGGTAACCTATCCTAAATTGCAGATCAAAGGACTTTTTCAGGCCCGGTATCTTGTGAGCACAACGAAAGATGTTGATGTCAATGGGCTTCATCACAGCGATGGTACAGGGACAGACAATAATTTTATGGTGAAGTATATGCGGGTGCAGATGCGTGCGCAGATCAGCAGGCGCACTGAAGTGGCTGTGCTTGCCAACCTGGCTGATTTTAAAAGCGACCCAAAAACCAAGGTACTTGAAAACGCTTATCTAAAATATACTTTTAGCCCTAAGCTGGCCATTACAGTCGGTCAATTCCGACCTTGGTTTGGCATTGAAGAAACTTATCCGATAGATATTATTAAATCCTTGGATTGGTCAAATCAATATCTTGAATTTGGCAAGTTGGGCTGGGCAAGTTTTCAGATCGGGATGGCCGCAACAGGGGAAGTTAATTTAGGAGATATGCCATTCAGTTATTCCCTTTCCGTTGTCAATGGAAACGGTAAAAATCAAATCGCTGATAATGACAACGGAAAACAATATTCAACACGTCTGGTATTCGGTCTTTCAAAAAAATATGGAGTCAATCTTGGGTTAAATGGCGGGATTGGTGAGGTCATGAAAAAGCAGGTTCATGCACTGGGAGTAGATCTGAGCGGGAATGTGGATTTTGGAAAGCGATGGAACCTGGATATGCAACTGGAAGCGAAACAGGCCATAAATCATAACTTATATTATGCGCTGAATGAGGAAGCGCGGACATCAAAGCTAAGTGATTATCTCGTTCGGGGCATCTACTTCCTTCCGAATTTAAGGTATGAAGTTAACTATTACAATCTCAGTGCATTTGAGCTTTCCTGTCGTTACGAGTATATTGACCCAAACTATAAATTAAATGCAAATGCAAGGCAGACGTTTACACCCATGTTTGGTCTGGAGTTTTTAAAAAATTACGGTGCCCGGATACAGCTCGGTCTGCAGCTCGATCGCTATAAAAAGCAGACTCCGAATACCAATGAATACAATAGAAATTTATTTATTGTTCAAGTACAAAGTAGATTCTAATCTTTTAAATCGCAATTCTTATGAAAGAAATTAGTATCAAAAATGTTGCCGTCACCTTTATTGTTGCGCTCATTTTGTGGTTTATTCCAGTGCCGAAAGGCGTTAGTCCTGAAGCTTGGCACCTGTTTGCCATATTTGCTGCTACGATACTCGGTATCATTCTGAAGGCAGCGCCGATGGGTACCATGTGCATGATGGCAATCGCTTTCACGGCACTGACGCAAGTACTCGCACCGGGAGATGCCGGTAAATCGATTACCAAAGCGCTGACCGGTTTTGGAGACAAAGTTATCTGGCTGATCGGAATTTCTTTTTTCATCGCGCGAGGTTTTATCAAAACGGGTTTGGGGAATCGTATCGCATTTCTTTTTATTCGTGTATTTGGAAAAAGTTCGCTTGGACTGGCTTATGGGTTGGGGTTGGCAGATGTATGTTTGGCACCTGCGATACCCAGCAACACGGCCAGAGGTGGGGGCATCATCTATCCGATTATGAAATCCATGGCCATCAGCTTCGATTCTGTCCCTGATAAACCTGAGACGCACCGAAAATTAGGTTCCTATCTGACATTGAACAGCTACTACATGAATTTGATTGCATCCTCCATGTTTTTAACCGGAACGGCGAGTAACCCCATGTGTCAAAAGTTTGCCGCCAATCTTGGAATTGACATTACCTGGATGTCCTGGGCTGTTGCTGGATTTATCCCCGGAATTGTGGCCTTTTTTGTTGTTCCACTGGTACTCTATAAACTTTATCCTCCGGAACTAAAAAAGACGGGCGATGCACCCAAAATGGCCGCAGAAAAATTAAAGGAAATGGGACCAATATCCAGAAATGAATGGTTGATGTTATTGGCATTTTTTATTCTTCTGGCACTTTGGATTTTCGGCGGATCACTATCTATTGACGCGACCACAACCGCATTTATCGGCCTGACCTTGCTCTTGCTGACTTCGGTACTGACCTGGGAGGATGTAAAGGCGGAGAAAGGTGCCTGGGATACAATTGTCTGGTTTGCCGTTTTGGTGATGATGGCCAGTTCGCTGAATGAACTTGGATTTATCGGCTGGTTTAGTGATTTGATCAAGGTACAGATTGGAGGGCTGAGCTGGCAAATTGCTTTTCCGGTAATTATTTTGGTATACTTCTTTAGCCATTACATCTTTGCGAGTGCTACAGCTCATGTCGCTGCAATGTATGCGGCTTTGTTAGGCGTCGGGGTATCATTAGGTATTCCGCCCATGTTATTGGCCATGATGCTTGGATTCCTCGGGTCCATATACGGCGTATTAACACATTACGGGCATGGGCCCGCACCGGTATTTTTTGGTAGCGGTTATGTTGATCTCAAGTCCTGGTGGTTGCGTGGACTGGAAATCGGGATCGTCCTACTTATTATCTATATGGGTGTAGGCGGGTTATGGATGAAAGTCATTGGTTATTATTAAAGAAAAAAGCTTATGCTATCGACCTTATCAAAGAAGATGCTGATGTGTTTAACGGGGTTATTTCTCGCCTTCTTTTTGCTGATCCATTTTTTGGGAAACCTGCAATTATTTTTACCCCGGGAGCAGGCGCATTTACAATTTAATGCCTATTCACATTTTTTGTCGGGAAATATCCTGATAAAAATAGTTTCCTATGTGCTTTATTTGAGTATTATACTGCACGCTATTGACGGATTGGTCATCACGATAAAGAATAGGAAAACGGGCGGAGCGTACCAGTCAGACAGTCGTGGACGAGCGAGCAAATGGTACTCACGGAACATGGGGATTCTGGGCACGCTTATTCTTATTTTTTTGGTGATCCATTTCCAGAACTTCTGGTATGTATATAAGTTTGGCGCTCCACCATTGGATGCAAAAGGAAATAAGGATCTCTATATATTGGTTATTGCGGTGTTTCAACAATGGTGGTACGTACTTATCTACGTTTTATCAATGGTGGCCCTATGTTATCATCTTATCCATGGGATTCATAGCGCTGTGCGGACCCTGGGCCTGTATCATCCAAAATTTGTTCGTTGGTTTAAAGCCATTGGCATTACCTATTCCATTATTATCAGCATTGGTTTTGCATTGATGCCAATTTATATATTTTTTACTGTTAACTAAAGGCGAAGACATGACTTTAAACTCAAAAATACCAGCGGGACCTTTGGAAGAAAAATGGACACGCTATAAAAAAACCGCAAAGCTGGTAAACCCGGCGAATCGGAAAAAATTGGATGTCATTGTTGTGGGAACGGGATTAGCGGGAAGTTCGATCGCTGCATCTCTTGGTGAAATGGGCTACCGGGTCAAGTCATTCTGTTTTCAGGATAGTCCCCGAAGAGCCCATTCCGTGGCCGCCCAGGGTGGAGTCAACGCCGCAAAAAATTATAAGAATGACGGCGACAGTGTCTATCGAATGTTTGTGGACACGTTAAAAGGAGGAGATTTTCGTGCCCGTGAAGCTAATGTCTATCGAATGGCAGAATGCTCCCTGAATCTTATAGACCAGGCCGTGGCACAGGGTGTTCCCTTTGGACGAGAATATGGCGGCTATCTGAACAACCGCTCTTTTGGCGGGGTTCAAGTGAGCCGCACATTCTATGCGCGGGGGCAGACAGGACAGCAGCTGCTATTGGGAGCCTATCAGGCATTGATGCGGCAGGTCGGTAAAAAGACTGTTCAGCTCTTTTCCCGCCACGAAATGCTGGATGTTGTTGTTATCGACGGAAAGGCGCGCGGTATTATTGTTCGTGATTTAGATACCGGAGTGATTGAACGACATGCTGCCCATGCGGTTATACTCGCCACAGGTGGATACGGTAAAATCTATTATTTATCCACACTCGCAATGGGCTGCAATGGATCGGCAATTTGGCGGGCACATAAAAAGGGCGCATTGATGGCATCCCCGAGCTGGATTCAGGTTCACCCCACTTCTTTGCCACAATCGGGAGATTATCAATCCAAGTTGACTCTGATGTCAGAATCCTTACGTAATGATGGACGCATTTGGGTGCCGTTAAAACTGGATGAAAAAAGAGAACCAAATGATATTCCCGAAGAAGATAGAGATTATTATCTGGAGCGTAGATACCCTGCATTTGGCAATCTCGCTCCCAGGGATATATCATCGAGAGCTGCCAAGGAGCGGATTGATGCAGGCTTTGGAATAGGTCCTTTAAAGAATGCGGTTTACCTTGACTTTGCTAAAGCAATCAAGGAACAGGGTAAAGATAAAATTGCGGAAAAATATGGTAATCTCTTTGATATGTATCATAAGATAACAGGTTATGACGCGTATTCCGAACCGATGATGATATCGCCCTCGGCCCATTTTTCGATGGGTGGACTCTGGGTAGATTATGAACTGATGACGACTTTGCCGGGGCTATTTGCGCTGGGTGAGGCTAATTTTGCTGATCATGGCGCCAATCGTCTAGGGGCAAATTCGTTGCTTCAGGCCTCGGTGGACGGTTATTTTATTGCACCTTATACGATCGCCAATTATTTATCGAATGAAATTCACACCGGAGAGATTACTACAGATCATATAGAATTTGAAAAGGCTGAACTCGCCGTTAAAAGACAAATTGAAGAATTGTTGCAGATTAAAGGAAATAAGACCGTTGATCATTTTCATAAGATACTGGGCAAACTGCTGTACGACTATTGTGGTCTGGCCCGGAATGAACAGGGGCTTAAATACGCAATAGCAGAAATCAGGAAGCTTAAACAGGAATTTTATGATAATGTCATGGTCAGTGGTCAGCCAGATTCATTAAATACCGAATTGGAGAAAGCCGGACGTGTTGCAGACTATTTTGAAATAGGTGAATTAATGTGTTACGATGCCTTGACCCGTAAAGAATCCTGTGGTGCCCATTTCAGAGAGGAATACCAAACAGCAGATGGAGAAGCATTGCGGAATGATGCTGATTTTCAATTCATATCCGCCTGGGCATGGAAAGGAGACGGGGAGGAGCCCGAACTGATCAAAGAACCATTGACTTTTGAAGAAATACAACCTACAGTAAGAAGCTACAAATAAAATGAACAATTATGGATCTACATCTTAAAATTTGGCGGCAGAAAGATAATCAGTCAGCAGGGAAGCTAGTAGCCTATGAGCTACAGGGGCTTAACCCGCATATGTCTTTTCTTGAAATGTTGGACACGTTGAATGAGAAGCTCATTGTCAATGGGGAGGAGCCTGTCGAATTTGACCATGACTGCAGGGAAGGGATCTGCGGCCAATGTGGTGTAATGATTAACGGTATCGCACACGGTCCGCTAAAACATACGACGACCTGTCAGTTGCATCTACGTTCGTTCAAGGATAATGACACCATTGTGATTGAGCCTTTTCGCTCCTCGGCATTTCCGGTAAAAAAAGACCTGAAAGTGGATCGATCCGCTTTTGACCGAATTATTTCTCTTGGTGGGTTTGTGTCCATCAATACGGGACAGGCGCCCGATGCTACGGTTATTCCTATTACACATGAGCTGGCTGAAGAAGCTTTCGATTCAGCAGCATGTATCGGATGTGGTGCATGTGTCGCTACTTGCAAAAATGGGAGTGCAGCCCTGTTTACCTCAGCAAAGATTACGCACATGGCCTTGCTCCCGCAGGGAAAGGAAGAGAGAAGTCAGCGTGTGTTGAATATGGTCAGGCAAATGGATGCCGAATCTTTTGGCCACTGTTCCAATACAGAAGCTTGTGAGGTTGAGTGTCCACAGGGGATTTCTGTGCTAAACATTGCCCGAATGAATTTCGAATATAACCGGGCTTTAATCTTTAAGAAGAAGTAACGTTTTGCCAAATCAAAGCTGATCGATCTTTTGACGGTGCCATCATAGGGTTAATAAACCCTTAAGACAAATAATTTTGTCGTTTTTGTAGCTGATTATCACGGAAATTAGGGATTTATGAAATATTATACTTTTAGAGTGGGTTTTTATGGTATTTTTGAAACATAAAAAATCACTTAAGTTATTAGGATAGATATGAAGTGTAGAAGGTTGTTGATTGCATTGTTCATGGGTAGTGTGACCTTAGGTTCAGTGTCATGTAAAGATTTCTCAAATAAAGTATTGGGCAGTGGCAAAGAAGTCGATAGGGATACACTAAATGAAAAGTTGATCCACAAGGAAAAAGTGCCCGTTCTGTTGAACAAATGGGATTCTCTCCAAAGAAATCAGCTACATTTTACAGTTGATAGTTTGCATCCGATCCCTGTGAAGCAACAAAAGCGTAACCTGAAGGATTCGTTGCGGAGAGCTTTTGATGCGCATCCGAAACATATCTATCTGACATTTGATGATGGTCCTTTGATCGGAAGTGCGGCTATTGATTCGCTGGCAAAAGAGAAAAATATAAAAGTAAGCGTATTTTTAATTGGCAAACATGCCAATATGAGCAAAGGTAGAAAGCGGGATCTTGAAAAATATAAAAATAATCCCTTGATTGCTTGTTATAACCACAGCTATACACATGCCAATAATCAATATTCAAGATTTTATAACAATGCGGAAAAGGCATTTGCTGATTTTGAAAAGAATGAAAAGGATCTTAATCTTAAGCATAAAATTGTTAGACTCCCGGGCAGAAATATCTGGATGTATGATGATATCCGAAAGATAGATTTGAAAAATGGCTCCACAACGGCTGATATGCTTCACAAAAATGGTTATCGTATTTTTGGTTGGGATGTAGAATGGCGTTTGAACAGTATTACAGGAGTTCCTGTTCAACCTCAGCAAGCGACATTATCCCATATCCATAACTTTATGAACAATAAGAGTTCGATGGTTCCGAATAATGTGGTGTTTTTAATGCATGATGATATGTTCCAGACAAAAAAGGGACAGCAGGAGTTGTCGGCCCTGATAGATGCACTTAAAAAAGATGGGTATCAGTTTGAATTTATGCAAGATTATCCAATTAAATATTAAAATAAAATGGCCGATTATTGCGAACACATTCTGTCGGCCATTTTTTAGGCTATTCCGAATTCTTTTGGATACACGACTGTTCCTTGTACTCCGGCTAATGCATGTTGACGGAGTTCAATGAGCATACAATTTTCATTTGGAACCTCAAAGGGCATGTTAATCCCATATTCGGCCATTGTCACATAACCAAACTTTGGATAATAACTGGCATGGCCCAATAGGATAATGGATCCAAAATCAAGTACTGCAGCGATTCGATGCGCTTCCGCGATTAATCTACCGCCAATTCCCCTTCCTTGAAACTCCGGCAACACCGCAATCGGTGCCAAAGCAAGAGAAGGATATTCCCGTTTCTCTGCTTCATTGCGAATTTTGATTTTTGTCAGTAAGATATAACCAACGATTTTACCATGGATTTCCGCGACTAAGGCAAGCTCCGGAATGAATCCGCTCGACTGACGTAATCTTTCGACGAGAAATTGCTCTTGATGGTCACTATATTCTTCATGTTCAAACGCTTTTTGAATGAGCTCAAAAACTGACTGATAATCGACTTTGCTTTCCTGTCTGATTTGAATATTCATTGTTATGATATTTTGTTTTGGAAACGTATATTTCTATATTATTTCTACTATTGCCATTAAAATTATGAAATAAAAAACCCTTTATCGTAAAATCACGTATTTCCATATAATTCTGACACCATAATAATTAAAATCAAGAGTCCACTATTTTTCAGAATATAACAGTTCTATTTTGAGTAAAATATTATCATAGCATGTATTAAGACGATATTTTGTTAAAGACTTTCAGATATAACTTTTTAGCGGATTTCTTAATGTTTGGGACTGTCTTGGCATTATAACATTGAAAGGGTAAAAAGTGATAGTTTTAGGTTTTTGTTTAGTTAATTATCTATAAAACAATTGTTTATGTTTATTTTTGTCAATAGTGTGAAAATAACACTTGCTTTGTTTATTTATTTTTGTATTTTCATATCATTAAAAATTCAATTATAAACCGCCTTTGATAAGATTCTAAACCAAGAGTCTTGTAGAAGCAAATAAATAACTAATAAACATACAATTTAAACCATTAAACAGTTTTTATGATTAATTGCCATTATTTCTCAAATCAATGGAAGAGAGCGTTTTGGACTGGCTCGTTGTGTTCTTTAGTAGCGCTAAGCCCTCAATCTGTAGACGCCGCGAGCTTTGCACATTATGGAAATCTCTTCCAACAGGAATTAAGTGTTACTGGTGTCGTACGGGATGAGGCGGGATTGCCTATTTCGGGCGTTACTGTATCGGTCAATGGGACGAATTTAGTCACCAAAACCGACAATGAAGGCCGTTACAAATTGGATAAGGTTCCTGCTAACGGGACAGTCAATTTTAGGATGGTTGGTAAACAGACGATGGATGAAGTGGTCAATGGACGAAGAGCCATAGATGTAACACTGCTAAATTCCCAGTCAAGTCTCGATGAAGTCATTGTGGTCGGTTATGGCAAACAGCGGAAAGAAACAGTAACTGGTGCGGTGGCTACAGTTAAAGGAAGTGATCTTGCACAGTCCCCAGCATTAAATGTCTCCAACGCGATGACTGGAAGGATCCCTGGTGTAATCGCTACCAATGGTAGTGCGGAGCCTGGATATGACGGATCCACAATCAAGATCCGGGGTACAAATACGTTGGGGAATAGCAGCCCACTCGTCGTTATTGATGGTGTTCCAGCTCGTGAAGGTGGAATTGAGCGACTTAATCCTCGGGATATCGAGAATATCTCTGTCTTAAAAGATGCTTCGGCCGCAATCTATGGTGCAAGAGCTGCAAATGGCGTTATTCTTGTAACAACACGCCGTGGAAAGACAGGCAAGCCACAGTTTTCTTATACCTTTAATCAAGGATATTCCCAACCGACAGTAATTCCCAAATTGACCGATGCGACACAGTTTGCTGAAATTCGCAACGAACTTGAAATTTACAATCTTCCGGTAGATGAATGGTCAACAGCATTAACTGACCTAAACGGGAAGGGATCTTATACCAAGAAGGATGGTACTGTCTTGGGAGCACCTTTTAAACCTGAGGATATCCAAAAGTTTAAAGATGGTTCTGATCCTTGGGGGCACCCCAATACTGATTGGTATAAATCCACATTGAAAGATTGGTCACCTCAACAACGTCATAATCTTCAAATTAATGGGGGTACGGAAGACGTAAAATACCTTTTGTCATTAGGATACCAAAATCAAGATGCTTATTACAAAAATTCTGCAACCGGTTACAAGCAGTATGATCTAAGAATTAATCTGGATGCGAATATAAGTCAGTATATTAAAACACAATTTGGTGTATTGGGTAGGCAGGAAAACCGCAATTTCCCAACCAAAAGTGCAGGTACGATCTTTCGGATGCTGATGCGTGGAAATCCGACACAGCCCGCCATTTGGCCTAATGGAAAACCAGGACCAGATATCGAGAATGGCGAAAATCCGGTGGTTATTACGACAAATGCGACTGGATATGACCGGGATAAACGTTATTATTTCCAAACAAATGGACAGGTAGATATTACGAATCCATGGATTGAAGGCCTGAAATTAACATTAAATGCTTCTGTAGACAAATATGTGAAAAATCAAAAAACATGGGTGACGCCCTGGACTTTATATTCCTGGCCGGGAGGCTATGAAGCTGATGGCAAGACACCCCTGTTGCAAGCCGGTCGGCGTGGTCCAGCAGACCCAAATCTCAATCAAAGCAACGAGGATCAACTCAATATTTTGTTAGGCGGTATTTTAAGTTTTGACCGAAAATTTGGCGACCATCAAGTAAATGCCATCGCTGGTGTAAACCGAGAAACCATTGACAATGACAAGTTTAGTGCCTATCGACGTTACTTTTTATCGAACAGTATCGATTACCTTTTTGCGGGGGGAGAACAAGAAAAAAATAATGATGGAGCAGCCTGGAAGCGGGCAAGGTTGAATTATTTTGGTCGTTTTGGCTATAATTACAAAAGTAAATATATTGCAGAGTTTCTCTGGCGTTATGACGGCTCTTATATGTTCCCAGAGAGTGAACGTTTTGGCTTTTTCCCGGGGGCAATGGCCGGTTGGGTTGTATCTGAAGAGAACTTCTGGAAAGAAAACATTCCTGTCATCAACTACTTCAAAATCCGTGCGTCCTATGGTCAAATGGGTAATGATAATATTTATTGGGAAGATAAATTGCAAGAATACCAATACTTTTCAACCTATTCATTTGGAACCTATATTGTGGACGATAAACTGGCTAAAACACTCTTTGAAAGCCGGGTACCAAATGAAATGGTCACTTGGGAGGTTGCCAATAATTATAACTTAGGTTTCGACTTCCAATTTCTACAGGGTAAGTTGAACTTTGAGTTTGATATCTTCAAAAATCGTAGAAACTCTATTCTATGGCGGAAAAATGCTTCTGTTCCACAAAGTACTGGTATGACATTACCAGCTGAGAACATTGGTAAAGTAGATAATAAAGGCTGGGAATTTAATCTGGGGTATAAAGGTAAGGCGGGCGAGCTTGGATACACTGTAAGCGTTAATGGTGGCTATGCGAAGAATAAAATTATTTTCTGGGATGAGGCACCTGGTGCTCCAGCATGGCAACAAAGCACGGGAAAACCGATCAAAACAGACATCTACTATATCTATGATGGTGTATTTCGGGATATGGAGGATATCGCCGCCAATAAACTTGATTACAGTGCTATCACAAAGACTTTACGTCCAGGTGATATGAAATATCAAGACTATGATGGTGATGGGAAAATTACACCGGATGATAAGGTCAGAAGAGACAAAAATAGTGACCCAACATTTCAGGGTGGATTCAATTTCAGCTTGAGCTATAAGGATTTTGATTTGTCCGTTTTATTCCAAGGCGCCACAGGTGGAGAGATTCGTGTTGGTACCGACGAATCGGGCGCTATCGGTAATTTTCTTGAGGAATTCTACGATAAGCGTTGGAGCATAACTAATCCGAGCAGCGTATATCCAAGACTAACGGATCGCAGTAATCAATATTACTCGTATAACAATACCTATTGGATGCGGAGTACGGATTATCTACGTCTAAAAAATGTGGAATTGGGTTATAATCTTCCATCGACAATCTGCGATAAAATCGGTATCGGATCATTGCGTGTTTATGCAAATGGTATGAATTTAGTCACCTGGAGCAAGATCAAGATGTACGATCCAGAGGCGGTAAATGCATTAGGACAGTATTATCCGCAGGCAAGATTAATTAATGCAGGCGTGTTGTTATCCTTTTAAATGCTAAAGAAGATGAAAATAAATAAGGGGCTACGGGGGCTTCCTGCTGTATATGCGGGTTCCCAAAATAACGAAAGGCCTATGAAAACTTATTCTCAGAAATATAAATTAGATAATAAAATGAAAAAAATTGCAAATATATCCCTGCTCTTGCTTGTGTTGTCGGCTGGTTTCCAGTCCTGTAATGACGATTTTGTGAATACAAAGCCACTGAGTGAGGTTCCCAATGAATTGGTATGGTCTGATGCTGGACTGTCTGAAGCTTTCGTAGTCGAAATATACAATGGTTTTGGTGTCGGTGGTTTTTACGAACAAGAAATGGCTTCCATGACAGACGAGGCATTATTCACCCATCCAAATCGCGGCATTAATACCGTAACCGAAGCACGCTCCAATCCGGCAGACCAAGGTTACATCATGGATACCTACGAATATGGACGCATGTATGTGCGTATTCGCGCCACGAATATTGCAATCTCAAATTTGAAACAGGCCAAGTTTGATCAGGCAAAAGCGAATAAATTATTAGGTGAGGCTTATTTTTTGCGTGGATATTATTATCAACAGCTTTTGCGTTTTTATGGTGCTGTACCGATAGATAATAAGATCTATACCTTGAATGATAAAGATTATATGGTGCCGAGAAATAGCTATGCCGAGTGTGTTGATGCCATCGTCAATGATCTGGACAGTGCAAGCCTGCTTTTGAAAGATTCAAAGGCTGCTAAAGGACGCGCGAGTGAAACCGCCGCGCTGGCATTAAAATCGCGCGTGCTATTATATGCCGCGAGTGACCTCCACGACGCTAATAAGGCGGGTGCCAAATCTGCACTCTTAAAAGCTTACACAAAACCAGAATATTTGATGTATACCAGTGGCAGCCAGACTGAACGTTGGACAAAAGCAAAGGAAGCGGCGAAAGCTGTTTTGAACCGGGCCGATTTTGCCTATAAACTGGATTTGACCTCCGCAGTTTCTGCCGAAGAAGGTACGGCAAACTATATGGCCCTATCCCTCGGCGGTGGAAGCAAAATGGCAGATGCTGGAGCAGCGAGGGATATGATCTTAGGCCGTTATTTTGTTGACGAAAAAGACGAACGTGGTGGCTGGGTAGGACGTGACAACGGACCCAACGGATACCATAACTGGGCGGGTAATACCCCGATACAATTGTTAGTAGATGATTACGAGACGAATGACGGTAAAAAGTTTGACTGGTCAAACGCTGCCATGGCTTCGGCTCCCTATCAAAATCGTGACCCGAGACTGAAAGCCACAATTTTATACGATGGCGCAGATTGGAAACCAAGAACAGCAGATGTGACCAAAAGAGATCCTAGCAATCAGATCCAGACTGGTCAATATGAAATTATTAATGCGGAAGGCGCTAAAGTCACCCATTTTGGTTTAGACACCAGAAAAAGCCCCGTTGAGGATTGGAATGGCTCAAGAACGGGGTATTATATGCGTAAGTTTGTTGATCCCGATCCTGCTCAGGAAGATCAGAATACAAGACAGCGTGTTCCTTGGCCAATGTTACGTTATACTGAAGCTGTACTAAACTACGTGGAGGCCTGTATTGAATTGGGGGAAGAGGCGGAAGCAAAAGCCTGGTTAAATAAAATTCGGTTCAGAGCGGGAATGCCTGCAATTGAAGAAACAGGAGCCGCGCTTAAAAACCGCTATCGCAATGAACGCAGGATAGAGCTGGCTTATGAAGAACATCGTTTTTTTGATGCAAGACGCTGGATGATAGCTGCCGAAACGATTGGGCGTAAAGCCAATATCATCAATATCACCGGCACACTGAAAGACAACAAGAAAGTAACGCTGTATAAATACGATCCAAGCAGTTATACGTACAAATACGTTGTTAGTAATATTGATCCCGGAATCGAGAATAGAAATTGGGATGACAAGATGTATTTTACGTCCTTACATCGTGACGAGATAAATCGGAATACCAAACTCATCCAGAATCCTGGATACTAAAACGCTAAACAAAACATCTCTCCGAAAATTTTCGGAGAGATGTTTTTATTATGCCTTTTTATGACGTTCGATGTTGGGTAATAACCCGGTCGCAATACCGATTAAGGGAAGGTAAGCACAGATATTAAACACATGTTCAATGGAGGTCTTATCGGCCAGCCATCCCAGAAGGGCAGAGCCTATTCCACCCATTCCAAAGGCAAGTCCAAAGAAGAGCCCTGCGATCATACCTACTTTGCCCGGAATCAATTCCGTTGCGTATACCAGGATAGCGGAAAAAGCGGAGGATATAATCAGTCCGATCAGAACAGACAGTAGCATGGTCAAGGTCAGCCCCACATGTGGTAAAAGCAACGTAAAAGGTGCGGCACCAAGTATTGAAATCCAAATAATCAGTTTGCGCCCATAACGATCGCCCAGTGGACCGCCGAGTATTGTTCCGACCGCCACCGATGCCAGAAAAACAAAAAGATAAATTTGAGATTCCTGTACACTAATGCCAAACTTATCGATCAGATAAAATGTAAAGTAACTGGTCATGGATGCCATGTAGAAATACTTTGAAAATATGAGAATCAGCAAGATAATCAGCGCAAAGATAATTTTGGATCTGGAAAAGTTCGACTTTATCTGTGCAGTGCCATGTGTCGCCACCGTAGATTTCGGTCTAAGGTGCAATTGATACCAATTTCCCACATAGGTAAGGATTAAGATGGCTAAAATTGCCAATACACCAAAAACACCGATATATTGTTGACCAAAGGGGATAACAATCAATGCGGCAAGAAGCGGCCCGATCGCACCACCGGCATTGCCGCCCACCTGAAAGATTGACTGCGCCAATCCCTTTTTGCCGCCGGAAGCCAAATGGGCAACACGGGAGGCCTCGGGGTGAAAAATTGAGGACCCCATCCCGATCAGGCTCACTGAAAGCAGGATATAAATAAAACTGGAGGCGAAGGCAATACAAAGTAAACCAGCCAAGGAAAACAACATGCCAATAGCCAGTGATCTTGGCGTGGGATTTTTGTCGGTATAAAGTCCAACAAAAGGCTGCAGAATGGAAGCTGTCAGCTGAAACACTAAGGTAATAATACCAATTTGGGTGAAACTAAGTGCATAATTAGACTTTAATAACGGATAAACAGCCGGAATAACCGACTGAATAAGATCATTCAACAAATGGGAAATGCTAATTGCAAATAAGATAGGGTAGACGGTCTGGGAACTATTCCAAGAACCATCCGCTTTTAAAGATTCTGTTTTCATAAATTAATACATCAGGTCATCTGATGTTTTGTTTCGTGATTTATTATTATTTGATTGTCGGGATCGTAAAGGACAAAGGGTTAAGAAAATTATTTTTGTTGGATAATTTGATTCGCCACCGCAAGAGCCTGCTGGATATTTTTATCTTTAATTGCTTGCATTAAATCCTCATGCTGCTTCTGTGAGGCGAGAAAAGGGGAGGTATCCTTATAAATCTCCATGAAAAATTTATTCACGTGAGCCGATAAGGTATTATATAAGGCTGTCAGAATATTATTGCCGCAAGATTCAGCAATAGCGCTATGAAAAGCGATATCTGCTTCCACACAAGCAATAAGATTTCCTTCGGTCGCATATTTTGTTCTATTTTTAAGTGCAAGGCTCATATCTTTCAGGCCTTTTTCTGTTCGATTTACTGCCGCTTTTTCAATAATTTTCAGTTCCAGGACATGTCTTACCTCAAAAATATCGTTAAAATTACCCTTTTCAATTTTTGCGTCAAGCGCGTGATTTCCGGTCACACTCTTGATAAAAGTGCCCAGCCCCTGTTGTACATGCAGATAACCAGATTGACTTAAATATTTAACGGCCTCGCGAATTGTTGATCTTCCTACCGCAAACTGTTTCATTAATTCCGGCTCAGTGGGGAGTTTCGAATCAATCGGGAAATTGCCCAGTTTAATTTTTTCTTCAATCGCGGCAGCGACTTCCTCAGCCAAAGATCTTCTTACAATGTGTTCAGTTTTCATATAGTCATATCATCTGATGATTGCAAAGGTAAGATAATTTTCAGTTGGAGCACAACTATTTTTTTAATTTTATTAACCTGCCCATCGCGGTAGCTCTTTAGAGACTTCGATAGTGGCTGAGGACTGTTGATAATGAAAAATGATTTCAGGCTCTATGGAGTTTTCTCTTACGTCCACACCCTTTAGCGTATCAAAGATATCCAGATTTCGTTTGAGCAGTGGGAGGGCCCGAATGTATAAATCTTCAATAGTTTCCATACTACGGTGGGCCTGGTTATCTTTTCGAGCCTGTGCCCGGGCCAAACAAATATCCATATGATCCGTGTAGAAGAATAATATTTCTATTCTATTATCGGAATGAAAAGCTTTGACCATTCTCAACATGTCGAAATGTTTTCTCAATCCTAAATTGAGTTCTATTGCAAAGTCCCGGTTGGCGGAAAGTTCATGCTGTAACATTTTTTCAAATCGTTTGTACCCGCTCCTGATGCCGAGCTCGCGATAACGCTGCACGAT
Source organism: Sphingobacterium sp. UBA7625 (assembly GCF_002484085.1). Lineage (NCBI taxonomy): Bacteria > Pseudomonadati > Bacteroidota > Sphingobacteriia > Sphingobacteriales > Sphingobacteriaceae > Sphingobacterium > Sphingobacterium sp. UBA7625. Next base: position 105,769 of record NZ_DLJD01000014.1, on the reverse strand, counting down.
AAGATCGGGATCAAGGATTTTTATGCCCTCAGGAACAAAGTCTGGTCCGAAGGTACTTTTACCGATGTTAGGTGGGCCGGCTATGATATATATAGTTGCCATATTTAGATGCTTTGAATTGTTCCATCTTGATATTCAGCAACCATCTGTCCATTTTTCCGGTAAATCAAAGGTTGCTGTCGGGCAAAGAGGTAACTACGGATTTTCTGTTTTAGCTCTTTTTTCCAAGCTGTTTTTTCTTCCATAGCCATAATAAAAGGATCTTTTTGCATCCTTCCAACCGTGATTAGTTCCCCTTCTTGAATTATTTTTTTCATTTGGCATTTAATTAATTGCTGTCGCGATTGCTAGTTAAATATAAACAGATATTGTTAAATACTAAAATTATATTAACATAAAATAATCGGGTTGCCGAATATTTTAGGTGTAAAAATATCCGTCGTTAGAAACCCGAAATAAAAAACAAGCAGGTATCGTAGTCATCGGGAAGATGTTAACTTGTATGTAGGCAAATATTTTCCGGAAGTATGGAGGCAATGTTAATGAAAGATCTTTAGCCGCAAAAAATGCTTTTTGTTTGCTGCTGAACCGATAATAAGTAGTCAAAAGAAAACAAAATATCAAAAATATTCTTTTAGTAAGTAACTAAACTTAGATAAACTTAAAAAATGATTAATTCACGTAGAGATTTTATAAAAAAAGCTGGGCTGTTGACTGCAGGTATCTATACAGGAACACATGCCTTCAGTGCTTCAAGTTATCGACGAATTATTGGCGCGAATGACCGCATTAATATTGGGGTGGTTGGATTTTCAGATCGACATAAAGGAGCACATGCTCCCTCATTTCTTGCGGCCTATAAAGAGCTGAATTTTGATATTATTGCTGTAAGCGATATCTGGAAGTTGCGTCGGGAGGAAGGCGTGGATTTCTGGAAACAAAAGCTGGGACATGCCATTACACCCTGCCTGAATAATGAGGCCTTGTACGATATCAAGGATGTCGACGCGGTATTTGTTTCGACATCCGATTTTCAGCATGCGCTACATGCGATAGAAGCGGTACAGGCCGGTAAAGATGCTTATGTCGAAAAGCCACTGGCCGAAACAATGGAAGATGCCCGTGCGGTATTAAAGGCGGTGAAGGATAGCAAACAGATTGTGCAGATCGGTTCACAACGTCGGAGCGGTTTAAATTACTTTGCCGCAAATGATTTTATTAAAAGCGGAAAATTTGGAGATATTGTCATGGTGGAACTCACCTGGAACGTCAATCAGCCGGGACGATGGCGTAGACCTGATCTAGTGGGCAAACTAAGAGAAGAAGATACCGACTGGAAGCGATTTTTGCTCAATCGCCCGGAAGAGCCTTTCAATGCCAGACATTATCTGGAATATCGACTGTTCTGGCCCTATTCATCAGGTATTCCCGGACAATGGTTATGCCATCAGATTGATACAGTGCATTGGTTTACAGGTCTTCCGCACCCCCGTAGCGTAGCAGTAAATGGAGGGAATTACCTTTGGAAAGATGGTAGGGAAAATGCGGATACCTTTACTGCTGTATTTGATTACGGTCCATTAGACGATCTGACTAAAGGATTTCAGGTATTGTTTAAATCCAGGCAGACAAATTCAGGCGTCCTGAACGGAGAGGAGGTGAAGGAAATTTATTACAGCAACGGCGGAACGCTCAATTTGGATACCAATAAAATATCGGCTACGGGCGGTCTGACTGAAGCGTACGCTAGTGGAATGGGAATGAAGGCAAATTTATTGCCGGATATCACCTTGAATAATATCCGGGTCGGTACGGCGGCGAATACCGGCGGGGATGTTGTCACAATGGCACATATACGCAATTGGATGGAATGCGTCCGTAATCGTAAAGAACCCAATGCGCCAATTGAAGCAGGGTACAACCATTCAATTGCGGTTATTATGGCAAATGCAGCCTACAGGACAGGAGAAAAGGTTATTTTTGATGACAAACGACAAGAAGTGATTGCAGGTGGGAAAGCATTCAAATATTAACCAGATTTAATTCAGATCAATCCGACAAATGAAAAAACTACTCTTACTTATTCTATTGTTAGCGGTCATTATACCCCTGGTTTCCGCTCAAAAAAAACAGTTTATAACTGTTCGGCAAGACAGCGCGCGTAAGGAAATTATTGTTACGGCAGATGATAGCCCTTTTACCGCATTTATCTATCCGGATAATTTGGAAAAACCGACATTGTATCCGATTTTTGCCGCCAATGGCGAGGTTATTACCCGAGGGTTTCCACTGGCTCCACGTCCGGGTGAACCCACAGATCACCCACATCATATCGGCTTGTGGATGAACTATGAAAGTGTCAATGGCCTTGATTTTTGGAATAATTCGTCTGCCATACCAGAAATTAAGAAAAACAACTATGGCTGGATCAAAACAACGGCCATCTCCGAAATTAAAAGTGGGACATCCGGTGTCATAAAATACAGGGCAGATTGGTGCGACATCAAAAAACATGTGCTGTTGAAAGAACATACCGCATTCACTTTTACGGCAACAACGAATCTTCGCATCATCGACCGGACCACAACATTTACTGCGATGGAGGCGGTATCTTTTGCTGATGTCAAGGATGGGCTATTGGGTCTACGTGTCGCACACGAACTGGAATTGCCTTCCAAAGAAGAACGGCAGTTTACAGATATCCACGGTTCAGCGACGACAGTTAAGCGCAATTCTGAGCATAATGTTACAGGTCAATACCTAACCAGTGAGGATAAAACAGGAGACGATGCCTGGGGCTCCCGTGGAAAATGGTGTATGCTTTATGGACAAAAGGGAAAAGATACCATTAGTATAGTGATTATGGACGATCCGGACAATGTCGGCTATCCGACTTATTGGCATGCACGGGGCTACGGCTTATTTGCCGCCAATCCACTTGGACAAAAAGTTTTTAGCCAGGGAAATGAAGTCCTGAATTTTAGACTGGAAAAAGGCAATTCAGTAACATTTCGGTATCGTATTCTCATTGCATCAAACAAAAAAAGGTTGTCAACAATAGCAATTAACAAGTTATGGGAAGAATTTGCGCTTACCGATAAAAAGGTCAGGAAGTAGTAGCGATTTGTCTTTAACCCATGCAGTATATGCTGCTTTACAACTATGGGTTGATAATTGCAACTATAAGTAGTGCAATAACAACTAGAAGTAGTCGTTATTTTATCCTATTTGGCCGTGGCTCCGTGTATCTTTGCAGAGTCAAACATAAACAGAATTACAATTATGGACGTAAAGATATTGGGCAATAGAATTGCCAATGCCCGAAAAGCACAAAACATGTCTCAGGCTCAACTCGCAGGACTTTTATTTATTAGTCCGCAGGCCGTCGGAAAATGGGAGCGAGGAGAATCCATCCCTGATTTTATGACAATCAATCAGCTAGCCGATATTTTTGCTGTGGGACTGGACTATTTTTCTGACGGTACCCAGGAGGAGAGGGGCCGGGAGCTTCCAAAACTTACAGATTACAACGGTGAGGGTAGCTTAGCAGGAATGACCAGCGACTTGGAGCCAGCCACCGGGACGGAACGACCGCTACTGACTGATTTCAGCGGCAGCGCTTTAGCAGGAACTGATTTTGTCGGTGTCCATGCCCCCAAACGCAAATTCCTAGGAAGTGATTTACGGAATGCCGATTTTTCGAATGCCGATCTCAACGGTAGTACCTTTAAAGGAAGTGATCTATCCGGCGCACATTTCAAGGAAACCGATCTGCGAGGCTGCAAGTTTTCCGCAAACAATCTCACAAACGCCAGCTTTGATAAGACTATTCTTACGGATACAGAGTTCTATGCATCCGAGCTAACCAAATCAAATTTTACGGATGCTTCATTGATCAATGTTAAGATCACGTCCATTGATCTTAGAAAAACAGTCTTTGAAAATTGTTCCTTTAACGGTACGACATTTAAATCCTGTGACATGAGCGGTATCAACCTCGATGGACAGACCTTTATTGATGTAATGTTTGATCGTGTCGCGCTGACAGGTGCTTCTTTTCAGGGAGCGACATTTAGAAATGTCTCATTTCGATCTAGTTCTGTCTTAACAAACAGATATTATAAAACACTCCAAACAATTCGCTTCGACGGAGCAATGATGGACAAGCTAACATTTGCTTCGCTCAAGGGTTTAGGTGTAGATCTCTCTCTTGTTAAAACCCTATAAGTGAACAGTTCTTGGCAAAATGAGCCCTGTTTCATCTACCCTCGAAAGCTCCAATAAAATTTTCGAGGGTAGAAATGTGGATATCCCCATTCGGGAGTGCATCATATAAAGTTTTCGTACAGGCACTGATCGAAAGAAACCGACTTTAGTAAGTTTTTTTTAAATTAGAACATTAAATTGATCTTATGAAAAAACTTCCAATTCTATTCTTTTTATTGATTTCAAGTGCGGGCTATTCTCAAAACCTTTCACCGTACGAGAAAGGTAATGGTAATCAGTCGACGACTTTTGCGGAAATGCGCAAATTCTATCAGGGATTGGCGAATCAATTTCCCGCAATCAGTTATGAAACAAAGGGAGAAGATGACAACCGGGCCCCGATCGATGTTGTTATATTCAATCCATCGCAACAAAGCCCGGAGGAAGCAAGAGAAAATAAATCGGTACTGTTTATTAACAATGGTATTCACCCCGGGGAGCCCGACGGAATTGATGCAACCATGATGCTTATGAGAGATCTGGCAACAGGCAGAATAAAAACACCTCAGCATGTTATTATAGCTGCGATAGCCAGCTATAACGTCAGCGGAATGCTAAATCGCAACGGGTTTTCTAGAGCAAATCAAAATGGACCCGAAGAATATGGCTTTCGTGGAAACGCAAGAAATTATGATCTCAATAGAGATTTTATCAAAACAGACACGAAAAATTCGCGGAGTTTTCAGCAGATTTTTCAATGGATAAAACCAGATGTTTTTATTGACAACCATGTCAGCAATGGCGCAGATTATCAATATACGTTTACTTATATCTCGACCAACAAGGAACGCTTGGGGAGAGTTTTAGGGGACTATTTTAATGACGAAATGCAAAAAACACTGTTAAAGGATCTTGAAAAAAATGGATTTATTTCTGTTCCCTATGTCAATATTCACAATGATGTTCCAGATCTTGGTTTCCCAGTTTTTATGGATTCACCCAGATATGCCACAGGTTATACGAGTCTTTTCAACGTCATTGGAACGGTGGTCGAAACACATATGTTGAAGCCCTATAAAGAGCGTGTAAAGGCAACATATGATTATATGCTAAATACACTCGATTTTATTGAGCGAAATCATAAGGTTATTCAACAGAAGAGAGCGGACAATTTAAAACAGTATAGTATCGGAAGCAAATATTCCATTGCATGGAAACTCGATACGACGAAATATGAAAATATTGATTTTAAAGGGTTTGAGGCAAAATATAAACCAAGTGATGTTTCCTCCGGAAAAAGATTGTGGTACGACCGAAATTCCAAATTCTCAAAACAGGTTAAGCTATACAATACCTACCTTCCAACCAAGGAAGTTACTATTCCGAAGTATTATGTAATCCCGCAATCCGAATGGAAAGTTATTGACTTATTGAAGCTCAATCAGATCAGAATGAATGCAATTGAACGAGATTCCACCATTGTTGTGGAACAATACCGAATCAACGATTTCAAGACGACTTCTACACCTTATGAAGGGCATTATCTCCATTATGATACCGATGTGTTAAGGGAAATGAAGGAAGTGAGGTTCAGGGCCGGAGACTTTTTGGTTCCGCTGGATCAGGATGGCGTAAAGTATCTTATGGAGACACTGGAACCCGAAGCGATGGATTCCTATTTCAACTGGAATTTCTTTGATGCGATCCTTGGACAAAAAGAATATTACTCTGCCTATGTTTTTGAAGATACGGCAGCCAAACTTTTGAAAGAAAATAAGGATTTAAAATCTGCCTTTGATAAAGAAAAAGCAGGTAATCCAAAATTTGCAGCTGACGGAAAGGCTCAATTGGATTGGGTATATAAGCATTCGAATTATTATGAAAAATCACACCTACTGTATCCGATTTTTAGAATTGTGCCTTAACGCGATATATCTTGTTCTATAAGTCCGTACTGCGGCTGTTTCTCTGAGCAACTTTGGTTGCTATACTTTTTTTGCCGTTGATTTAGCTGCGGTAGTTTTAGCCGGTGCCGCTGCTG
>NZ_DLJD01000014.1:12667-99326 GCF_002484085.1 Sphingobacterium sp. UBA7625 | reverse complement strand
GTTTTCTTTGGCGTAGCTTTAGCCTGTGGCTTAGCTGGCGTGCTGGTATCTTTGGCTGCTGTCGGAGCCGCTTTGATTACAGTGTTTTCAGCTATAGTTGTTTTAGCAGCCGGTGCCGCTGCTGTTTTCTTTGGCGTAGCTTCAGGCTGCGTCTTAGCTGCAGTACTGTTATTTTTAGCCAAAGTCTTATTTTTAAGACCCTCAATCAATAATTTGGCAGCCTTTTCAATTCTGTTGCTAAATTCCTTTTCGCTGAAATGATCACGTAAATAAGAAATAGTATCTTGTAAATGAGTGATGACTTTATTTTTTAATTCTTTTTTAGGAGATTGAATTTTTGCAGACTTAGCCATAATTTATTGTTGTTTTGAGAATTAACATAAATATAACATTAATTTGATTATAAATACACTAAATACGAACAAAACTTACAGCGTTAAAGTTTCACAGCCACTTTTTGCCGGTTGCTCAGAATAACTTTGAAGTGATACATCAAGAAGCTAGTGGTACTTAAATAAAAATATCCCTTCCCAGCAAAAGGGATATTTTTATTTAAGCTTATTATGCGAGCTGATTTCCTAAGCTTGTTTACAGACCGATGGAGTAAGCTTTGTTGCTATATTTTCCTCATCATCCGTTTGCGTTTTTGGGAAAGTGACAAAACTCATCGCAAATGTTACCGCTAATAGCAAGATACTTACCCATAAAACATAATGTACACCATAGTAGACGCTTATTATCCCACCGAGAAAAGCACCCAGGGAAATGCCGATATTAAAGGATGAGGTAAGTAAGCTATTCACAAATTCAAGAGCGTGATGGGGAATCGACTGAGTTGTCCGAATATTTGAAACCAGAAATCCACCCGTATGAATCATTCCCCAGATGGAGACTATAATGACCATTGGGGCAAATATTCCGCCTAAGTAGTAAGCGAGTACCTGTACCGCGATTAAAGAAGCCAAAAAGAATCTCGCTGTTAATAGCACATTTCTGTTTAACGCCAGGCCCATCAGCCAATTTCCTAGCGTTCCCATGCCACCGAAGAGCAGCAACATAACGCTGATCTGTGCACCATCCATCTTAGTAATTTGTTCAAGATAGGCGGTAAGATAGGTATAACTGGAAAACATCGCCGCCAGTGTACAAATGGTTGAAATCAGGTTGAGCCACAAAAGAGGACTTTTCAGTACCGCGATCTGATTTTGCGTGGATTTTGTATTGTCTGCAGGAATAGAAGGTATAAAAACCAACAGACCTATAAAAGCAATTAGACTGATCGCGCTGCTAAGGAAAAATGAAGCCTGCCAATTATTAAATAGGTCTACCGCATAGGTTGTCAACGGGATTCCAAGGACAGTCGCTAAGCTGAGACCCAACATGACTGTAGAAACACCCTTTGCTCCGCTATTTTTAAAAGCAATAGCGATAGAGATATTCCAAAATAGCGGATGTAATATGGCTGGTAGGATGCGGGCCACCATCAGCATAGTGAAATTTGAAGAAAATGCGGAGATTAAGTTTGAAAGGACAAATATACTCATAACCAGACATAGGAGAAGTTTCCGATTTATTTTGGTCGTGAAGGAAGTGATAAAAGGTGACGAAACCGCCACCGTTATCGCAAATGCGCTGAGTAACCATCCGGCAGTATCTAATGATACACCGAACTCGCGGCTAATTGTCGGAAGAATTCCAACTATTCCAAATTCAGTTGTAATTATGCCAAATGCACCCAGTGCCAGGACGTAGATTGATTTTTTCATTGCTATCTAAAGTTTTGATGTAGCAAATTTGAACAGAAATATTGTGAAAAATCAGTACTTTTTAATGATAAATAGGTATTTTTGCGTTATGGGAAGAGAGAACATAGATCAATTGGTCAAAGTAGAATACCATCAGGTGGTAAACTGTCCTTTAAAAGATAACCAGTTTTCCTTTTTTCAAATCATATATGTCATTTGTGGAGAAGGATTTCTTAAGATTAACAACAATACCGCTTCATACAGCAAAGGTAGTCTCATCCTCCTTACGCCAAATGATCAGCATAATTTGGAAGTAATCGAACATACCGAACTTTTGCTCGTTAAGTTCAGCGAGCGATACGTAAAAGACTACAAGTGGAATAGCATAAATTCGATGGAATGTCTATTATATGGGGCATCCTATTTGTCCGGGTGCATTTTACAGAATAAACCCGATGTTGTTCTGGTTGATTCGATTGTTTCCTCGCTTCTCCATGGTATCAATCATCCAGACCTCTTTCAGGAAGAGCTGACCTTACATTATGTGAATGCATTGATTGTCATTGCGGCAAGGAACATTTCAAAGATGAGAGTAGCCCATGTGGCATCCAATACAGATAAGCGGGTGTTAGACATTATTAATTATATTCAGGGAAATATCCATGATCCGGCATTGTTAAAAGTATCTTCAATCGCTCATAAATTTGGCTTCTCTGAAAGTTATCTTGGCAGCTACTTTAAAAAGCAATGTGGTGAAACCATCCAGCATTATATATTAAATTATAAAATGAGATTGATCGAGCATAGACTTCTTTTTAGTGATATGCGGATCAATGAAATTGTGTCCGAATTTGGTTTTTCAGATGAGAGCCATCTGAATAAATTCTTTAAAAAGACACACGTGATGAGCCTGACAGAATTCAGAAAAACGAAAGGACGTGTAGCAATGCAAGCTTAAGAATCCGGAAAATCCGGGAAACAAAACTGTTTCCCGGATTTTTTGTCTATTGCCAGTCAGCACAGTATTTTTTATTTTAAACAGCTAGTTCATTTTCTAAATAGACCTGTCTGAGCTGTGATCCCCATGCTTTGACCGTATGATCGTCTGCACGGTCAGCCCGATCAAAGAAAAAGTGCCGCTTGATTTCAAGACCACAATAACTATATATACCGTTATCAGAGGTCAATTGTAGGGCTTTGTCCATCCCGGTTTCTTGGTATTCCATCATTGATTTACCGTGAGAATTGATAATGTATGCGGATTTTCCGGTCAGCAGGCCTTTTTGAACACCGGCATCATATCTGTAGGCAAATCCATAACTGAATACACGGTCTATATATCCTTTCATAATGGCAGGCATACCTGTCCACCAGATGGGATATATAAAAGTAATGGCATCGGCCAAGATAATATAGTCCTGCTCTCTTTTTACGTCCAGATCCACAATTCCTCGGCGCTGGCCGTTGATATCATCATGGGACAATACCGGATTAAAATTTAATTGATAGAGATCTCTTACGATGACTTCCTGTCCATTTTGTAGCAAGGTGTCTTTAACAATTTGCTTAAAGTGATTGTTTAAGCTGCCGTCAATTGGGTGCGCATAGATGATGAGATGTTTCATTTTTTTTTATTTTTAATTGATTGAATGGAACAAATCTATCAGGAATACAATCGGGAAAATTGTAAGAAAACGAAAAGGTCTATCCATCAGATGCCCTGCAGACATCCCGCTGAAATTTTAAAAATTTTTTAGGTGAAGTATTGATAAAATGTTTGAAGTCGTGAATCAATTGGCTTTGATCATAATAGCCACATTCCTCGATTATTTCAAACCAATTTACCTTTTCTGTTGACGAGGCTAGCTGTTGGATGAATCCAATCGCCTTGATAAAACGCTCATATCGACTCAATTCTTTGGCGCTGAATCCAAAATGTTTTTTATGGATAAGCTGGATATTTCTTTCGCTGTGTCCGATTTGCTCAGCAACAGATTTAACAGGATTCAGTGGTCCGGATTGAAAATGGAAAAGTAGAGCAGCAACATCATCCTGCGACCTCAAGTAAGGCTTACAAAAATTTAAGATAAACTTTACTTTTTCTGCCACATCGTCGATTTCATTTAGCTGCTGCCATAAATAGTGAAAGCAATTGTCCAACAGGAGCTCGTCAGGATCCATGGTCTGATGCCCGGAAAGGTGTGGTCTACCAAAAAAACGATAAAAAGCATCAGCTTTGAAATTGGCGATCAATAGCTGTGTCCCGGGGAGTAAAGTGTAAGAAAAGGCCTGTTTAACCGGGCCGAGTACAATGCAGTTACCAATGCTGATTTTAGCTTTTTCTTTGGAGATAAGTAAGGCCGGTGTCCCGAAATTAAACACCATCATAGTCTGAAATGATGGTAACAGTGTTTTTGTAATAGTGTTTTTTGATGTATTCGCTGCAAAGTAAAAATGGGAAAATACCGTTTCAAATTCCTCCGGAACGGGTATCCTATAGCTTTGATATGTTTCTTGGTCCGTGCTCATCAGTTTTCTAATGCCAATTTAATAAAAAATATACGCTAAAATCTGACATCCGATAGGCATTTAGAAAAATTGCCTGAATCTGAAACACCTGGCGTAGATAGGAGGCAATCGATGGACAAAAAAAACGTGTAGCAGATATCTGCTACACGTCCTTAGAAGATGCGCCATGCAACTCCCAGATTGACTATTCTACTTAATTAAGCGATACGTACGTTTGTGGCATTAATGCCTTTTTTTCCGTTTTCCAAATCAAATGTTACGCTATCATTTTCGCGTACTTCATTGATCAGACCGGTAACATGTACGAAAATGTCTTCACCACCATCAGCTGGTGTAATAAAACCGAAACCTTTTGTCTGGTTAAAGAATTTTACTGTTCCTTCTTGCATTGTATTATATATTAGTATTAAATTATTCTGTTTACACACGCTGTATAAAGGATGCTGCCCCAACAACGAGAAATAATCCATTTGTTTGCAAGAAATGATGTTTTGTATTTAATGGGCTTGGGGTTTATGCAAGTTCAAAAAGGTACTTCACTATTATTTTGAAAACAAAATTAGCTTCTGGAAATGCAAAAACTGAGCGGAAAGGGATACTTGACGATTTCAGAAAAGCAAAGGCGGAACCTGATTATGATACAAGTATAGGTATAAATTATTGGTATATAGTATATTTTGTGATTTATTTTCAGATTAAATTCATTTACTGCCTTTATATCGCATTAAAGCTCCTTCTTCCCGTACAAATTACGAGTGAAGAAGAAGGAGCTTTTAATTTTGCTATGCAGGACAATATTGGATCACTCGACTAAGTTTATTTTGACATGGCATGAATAACCCCGATATGCGACCTAAACGCTGCCCAAAAAGTCCTGAATTCGTTGTATTGCAATTTATATTCCTTGCAAGTTTGTTTTACGATACGGTTGAGCGCGGGATAATGCACATGGCTTATTTTGGGAAACAGATGATGCTCTACCTGAAAGTTAAGTCCACCGAGCAGCCATGTCAATATCTTACTCCTTGTAGCGAAATTGGCCGTGGACTGGATCTGATGAATCATCCATTCTTCTTCCACACGCGCCCCTTCGATTGTCTTAAATTCAGTTCCGGAAACAACGTGAGCCAGTTGAAATACCGTCGCCAGACTCATTCCGCAGACAACGCCAGCGATCAACAAGCCAAAGAGGGTAGGAAGCCAACCGACAAAGATAATGGGAAGAACCACAAATAGCGTGAAATGCACAATCTTACTGAGCCAAAAAATGACACGTTCCCTGACCGGAAAATGAAAACGCTCGGTTTGATTTCCCATGCGGCCGCGGAAATATTTCTCATAATCCTGATAAAAAATCCAGGCCAAATAGGAGATACCATATAACAGCGGAAAGTAAAACCGTTGATAGCGGTGGTGTTTTTTCAATTTCTGATCATGGTGGATACGCATAAATTTAATTTCAATATCGTGGTCCTCACCATCGATATTGGTATACGTATGGTGGGCGATATTATGCTTGAGTTTCCAAAAATAGATATTGCCGCCCAAGAGATTGAGTGTATAGGACAATACCGTATTCAGACGTTTGTTATCCGAAAACGAATTATGTCCGGCATCGTGCATGATATTGAAGCCGATCGCAGCCAAGTTGGCCCCGAAAATAAGGCATAGCACGACAGCGATGCTCCAATGAAGCGGAACGAAGACCAAGAGAATATATAAAAGGATAAAAGTGGTCAAAAGAATAGCGGCTTTCAAAAATATCCTTCGGTTGCCGGTTTTTTGCTTTAACGAGTTATTAAAATAATGATTGATTTTTTGCTTTAACGCTTTGGAGAACAATGTATTAACATTGTCGAATTTAACAGACTGGGACATGTGATTTCTGACGGTGGAGATATTTCTCGTATTTAATTTGCAATCTAAAGTGATTGGCTGATGTGAAGTTACGTTTTATATTTGAATCAACACTATCCCACAACGTTAAATGCATGTTAAAATATTGATTTTTCAATAAACTTAGGGCATTGCCAATTAAAACAAAAAAGCCCGAGCGTAAATTTCGGGCTTTTTATTATTTGCTTATGCAAATCAAGTTTTACATCTTAATCAAGATCTTCGATGGTAGCATTGGGTGCATTTGATTTTACGGATTCAATTCCGTTTTCCATTCCACTTGCACTTTCGTACATTTCACTTGTTCCGATAACTTGACCATTGGTCGCTTTCAGATTGAAGTAATGTTTACCATTTGTCGAAGTCTTTCTGTCAAATTTATCATCGTCCTGAGCATTTCTTTTTACCGATTCAACGCCGTTTAAGCAATTTGCCTTGGTTTTATAGCCCTCACTACTCAGAATTATCTGACCATTTCCTGCTTTTAAATTGAACTGAAACTCACCATCTTTTCTTGTTTTCACTACAAATTTTCCCATTTTTTTCTATTATAAATTTTATGTGATAAATGCGATTCTTTATTATACCATTAAAGATAACGTATAAAATTATTTTTATTGTGAAACAATGATTAAATAATGGGCATAAAGTTATTAACATATTGAAATGGTAGACAAAAGTTTACATCATCTGATCAATTTACCTGATTACTTATTAGCGAGGATAAACTCTTCTTCAGTTACAGGTTCGAGCCAGGTAACCTGGGTATCCTCTTTAAAATTTGTTATGGCAACATGCACCATCTGACTGTCAGCGGTAGCGCCATGCCAATGTTTTACATTTTCGGGAATATTGATAACATCGCCTTTCTTTATTGATTGTGCAGGCTTTCCTTTTTCCTGATAAAGCCCGTTTCCTTCAATCACCAGCAAAACCTGACCTTTCGGATGGGTGTGCCAATTTGTTCTTGCACCCGGTGTAAAAGTTACGCTTCCTGCCGAAAAATCATTGTTCTTATCTTTTGCGACCAAAGGCTGTAAGAATGCATTTCCGGTAAACCATTCCTTAGGCAGCTGTTCTCCCTGTGGAAATATTTTTGTTGTGCTCATTGTATGATCTATTTTAGTGTTACAGGCGGATAAACTTGCCGCCATAATTAGGATAACGATTAATCTTTTCATATAGTTTGTCATTTTGAGGTTGAATATATGATCAGGGTACATATTAAACATTTTTTATAACTTTTGCTGGTACTCCACCTACTATCGTATTATCCGGGACATCTTTGCCAACTACAGCGCCGGCAGCCACTATGGCATTATTGCCAATGGTAACTCCGGGTAGGATTGTCGCATTTGCCCCGATCCAGGCATTCTTTTTAATATGAATAGGAGCAACAGTTAGTGATTGCCTGTTTTCCGGTTCAATAGGGTGACCTTCGGTTAGTAAGCTTACTTTAGGAGCTATTAATACGTTATCTTCGATGACAATCCCACCCAGATCCAAAAAGACACAATCGAAGTTGATGAAAACATTTTTACCTATTGATGTATTCTTTCCATAGTTAATATGCAAGGGTGTAAACACAGTTGTGCTCTCGTCAATGGTTGAACCTGTAATTTGTGCTAATAAATTCCTTATTTCCTTCGGGTCAGCTGAATTATTCATCTTTACCAATAACGCTTTGGTGGCAAACGATGCTTCGCGCAAACGGTAGGCGTCAGGATCGCCGGAAGAAATGCTTTTTTCTTTTTTTAACCGTTCAAAAATATCTTCCTGAAATGTGCTTTCTGATTTTTCCATTGAATATTCTGTTAAGTTATATATACCTAAATTAGTGAAATTGAAGGGGCTATTTTAGATTGTATTTAAAAAATGCTGTTAGTTTATCAAAAGGAATTTTATCCGATCGATCATACAGATCAACGTGAACGGCATCAGGAATAATCACTAGTTCCTTGGGCTCTGAAGCTACCGTGTAAGCATCTTCGCTGAAATATCTTGAATGAGCATTTTCTCCTGCAATGATCAGTATTGGTCGTGGTGCAATTTCCCTGATATAAGCAAGAATCGGCATATTCATAAATGATAGCGGTGAAGTTGCGGTCCATGAAGCGTTTGAATTGATAGAGCGTTTATGAAACCCGCGTGGTGTTTTGTAATAATCAAAATAATCTTTTACAAATTGCGGTTCATTGCCGGTAAGTTTTTCGGGCAAATTGTTTGACGATGAAGCATATGACCCATTTTCAGCATCTTTCCAGCGCTGCTGGCTCAGTTGTTCAAGAGTTTTTGTTCGTTGATCAGATGTAACTACGTCATTGTAACCTTTCGACATGACGCGGGTCATATCGTACATACTGGTTGTGGCAACAGCCTTAATACGCTTATCCACCGCGCTTGCATTTAAGGCAAAGCCCGCAAATCCACAGATTCCAATGATTCCGATTTTGTTTCGGTCAATATTTTTCTGCAGCCCTAAAAAGTCAACAGCAGCACTGAAATCTTCGGTGTTAATGTCAGGAGAGGCTACATGACGAGGTTCACCACTGCTTTCACCTGTATAAGAAGGGTCAAATGCCAGGGCAATGAATCCCCTTTCAGCCATTTGGCTTGCATACAATCCGGAGGACTGCTCTTTAACTGCACCAAACGGACCACTGATTGCGAGGGCCGAAAAAACTTTGCCGCCACTATTTTTGGGAATATATAAGTCGCCTGAAAGCGTTATACCGTAACGGTTTTTAAAACTTACTTTTTGACGCGTTACTTTATCACTTAGTTGAAATGTGTAATGATCTGTTGATGTATCCATTTTCTTTGAATTTTGGTTTGATTGTACATTTTGTGCGAAAATATTCCCTGAAAACAGGAAAGACATAACCATCAATGCTGCTGCTATTTTCATATCTGTATTACATTTATTACTACAGATACAAAGGTAGATCAGTATAGCGAGTGGATGTTAACGATTATCAAACCAAAAATTAAGAATTTCAAACTTCAGATTCCCGTAAGGATTTTGGATTTGTTCCGGTAAGTTTTTTAAAGAAGTTATTGAAATAGGTGGGGTATTCAAACCCCAGTGCACTGGCTATCTCTGAAATATTCCAGTCCGTATGCTGTAACAGGGCTTTGGCCTCTGTTATAATTCTTTCAGTGATCAGGGTTGTTGTTGATTTACCGGTTACCTCTTTTACAGCACGATTCAGATAGTTGACATGGATGTTCAAGTTTTGAGCGTAATCCTGTGCCGTTCTCATTTTTAATGGACTTGAAGGTGTTTCAATGGGGAATTGTCGTTCCAGCAGTTCAAGAAACACCGACGCTATACGGGCAGTACCATTCTTATTAGGGCTATAGATTTCAGAAGGCTGCAGTTTAAGTGCTTCATGAATAATTAGGTTGATGTAATTACGAATCAGTTCATCCTTAAAAGCATAGTCACTTTCCTGTTCTTCGATCATTTTTTGGAACAGAGTGTTGAGAAATAACCTTTGATCCTCAGTGATTTTTAGCACGGGAGTGCCTCCAATTTTGAAAAAAGGAGACTGTTGTAAGCTTTCTAAGCGGTCAGACTGTTTTAAAAACTCTTCGGAAAATAAGCAAGTATATCCGATGTATGTAGTAGAAATAGTTTCCCATGAATAGGGGATATGCGGATTTCCAAAGAATAAGATTGTACCTTCCTGTTCAAAGCTTTTATCCGCGTAGTGGATTTTGCTAATTCCGGTTGTAAGACAGATCTTAAAGAAATCCTTGCGGCTATATATCCGTGTAGCATTACTGTCGTCTTCTATCTGAAAAGCTTTAAAACCTTGCAATTTAAGTTCATTGTTGAACTCCGATACACTGCGTACAATTTTTGTCTCCATTTAACAAAGTTAAGAAATTCAAATTTAGGTCCTTCTTTACTATGATGGGAGTTTGGTTTAAGAAATAGAAAAAAAAATATCTGAAATTGTTTTTTTAGTCCCGTATAACGTGCAATCTTGAAAAATCGCTGGAATACTTCAGAGTCCATTATCCTTGGGAGCTTTTTCAGTGTGGATAGATTCTTAAGCATTTTCTCGATAACGCTTAATATTTGAATACACACGGATCTGAAAAGAAACCCAGCGGATTGTAAATATAATAACATTATCATTTTTATTTTGTATATACTTGATTGAATAAAAAATCCTATACAAATTATCTTTAAAGACGACGAGACGGATATAATTTACAACTTATAAAAAACTTCGCAAACTTTGATAGTAATTTTATGACAGACAAAAGTTTACAAAAATTAAGACAACAAATAGTTGATGAAACAGATGGGGGTAAATTTTCCAAACTGATCGAAAAATTATTGAAAAAATATTCATCAACTGACAGAGAATATGTTCTGAATATCTTAACAGATTACGCAAGGAGTGGACAAATTTTGCATTGGCGAAATTTTCTACTGACTGATATTATAGAACTTGTAAACGAAGATGAAGCTAACTACGCTGACTTTTTCGAATGGTGCATCACTCAGCCTGAATTAACGTATTGGGGCATTGACGGATTATTAAAAACCAGCGGCAAAAAATCATTTCCGGCACTAATTGAAATTCTAAAAAACCAAAGTTTTAATACTTCAATCCGTGCAAAAGCAATTAAAAGTATCTCATTATTTAGCAAACAACCTTTTGACCGAGAACTACCTAAAGATCCAGGATATTGGAAAGAAGCAGATTTAAGAATTGAAGAAATAGAGATCTGGCAGAAAAATGGTTTTCAAGACGGTGGAGGCTATCCAGAACCGAAAACGCATATTTCGCTAGAAAACCCAAAAACAGAACTTGAAAAAATTGCTTCAAAACTTAACAAAAAACTCGAAGCACAAAGAGCTAAAAACCGAGACTTATCAAACCCGACAAACTGGCTCGTTATTGCAGACGAAACCGACATTTTAAACATAGAGAAAAAATGGAAATTACCGGAAAATTATTTGTTGTTCCTCAAAAACTACTCGCCTTTAAACGTATTCATTGACAACAAAAAATACTTTCAAGGTTTGCATTTGTATGGAGCTTCTGACCTGATAAAAAGACAGGAAGGCTATTCATTTAATCCGGTAACCAACGAATCAATTGCCGATTGGCCAAAGAATTTTGTTGTAATTGCTGATGCAGGAGCTGACCCGTATTGCATAGACATTAATGAAATAACAGAAAATGATGCACCAATTTATACAAGTATACACGGGAGCGGTGAGTGGGAATTTGAATTATATGCAGACAACTTCCTAACCTTTTTAAAAGAAATTGCGAAAAAATAATAATGACATTGTGGATACAACAGAATTCAACCATTTACCTGATGAACTTAAGGATAAAATTATAAAATCCAGATAGGCTTTTCTTCAAGCAGGGGAAATCGGCGATAAGATTTCGGGCTCTGATGGGTTATTTTTCATTTTTGAATGCGAAGATGGATATTATTACCCCCAAGGCATTGCTTGTTGATAATAAAGATGGTTTAGAAATACTACAATATTACTTATTAACAGGAGAAATGTATCCCGGGATTGAATGGCGGGAAGAATAAAGCGCCTATTTTAGTTTCTACTCAAGCGTTCTGTTAATTCATCCTTCCAATATTTTTGATACACAAATTTTATTTTAATCAAAACATTCCTATTAAACTTTTATATTTGTTACTATTATAAACTGTATTTTCAAAAAAGAATAACCGTAGCTGATGATTTAGCATCGCATAGATGTAAATAGCTCGGCGAAGCTAGAGACTGCGATTTAATATTTCCAGAGATCTTGAAATTCAGGAAAGATCGCTTTTTGACGAAGCAATTTCAGTAGATTTTAAACTGCTGAATGAATGCCAGAGGGTTGACTCCAATCAACTGGAAATATTGTTTTATTTATTACATTGGTCGCAATGGCTTATAAATACTTAGTAGTCGAAAAGAATATTTTGTGCGAATAAAAAAATGAACTGATTTATGTCATTTAGTGATACAGGAATTATGAATTGGAAGAATTTCTCCCTTTTGGTATTGGCTTCTTTTCTATTTGCTAGCTGTAGCGAAAAGCCAAAGATCCATTTCGTTGACAAAGATGGTTATATTCATCTATTGACGCGTGAGGGTGAGCGCACTGCAATGGGCTTACAGAAAATCGTTGCACATGGGATTGATACGATCGTGACAATAGATGAGACCGGTCGGCAAAAGATCTGGACAGCTTCAGATGTCGACAGTATTGATACGACCAAAATTCAATATTATCTAAAAAGGAGAAATGGGAATAATATAAATATTTATACACCTTTGGAGGGTACTGATCGGGGCAGGGATTCAAAGCTTTAAATAGTGATGCTCGTGGGATACGTGATGTAGCATATGACTGATTAAATAAATTTATTAAAAAATTGTAGAGTGAATTAATCTTTGGGCGAGCGAATGAGTCATAGTATTAAATAATCTGTTTTTTATGTTGAAATATATCATCGTTTTTTTTCTGGTTCAGTTGATCGGAATCAATCTACATGCGCAATATCGTTCCTCCAACGCAGGGAGGATTACTGTTGTCTCCGACAGTCAGCCTTTTATACTCTCGCTGAATGGGGTGGTCTACAACGATCGGCCGGAGCTACAGGTGACCATTGACGGACTTTCTGATCAATTGTATACGATAAGTACCCGTATAAGCGGAAGGGGACAGGCGGAAATGGAGCGTAGGCAGATTGCTGTACGCAATGAAAATGGTGATTATGTGGAGATGATCTTTAAGCTGGGCAACCAGCGCTCTATGCGGGGCCGTGGCCAGCACATTAATCTTTTTGCTCAGATTCCGCTAGATATGTCTTCCATAGACAATGGTAATGGGTTGGCTTATGCCTATGGTGCACCGGGCAGGCCTATTCACCTGGACGATGCTCCGGATACGGGTATCCCACCGATAAATTCCATAACACCGATCACAAGAGCGGAATTGGACCGTTTATTCAGTCTCATGAACCGCGAACCTTTTGACGATGCGAAATTCAAAATAATTAATCCTATCTTTTCGGAGACAACGCTCCGTGTTGAACAGATCAGTGAAATCATGAAACGTTTTCAATGGGATGATGGAAAGCTGAAAGTCGCCAAGGCGGCGTACGGAAATTGTTCGGACAAAAGAAATTATTCAACATTGAGCGGAAACTTTACGTTTCTCGGTAATAAAAATGAGCTGCTTGATTTTATAGAAAAGCAGCAAAGAATGCGGTAAAAAGTCCTCAAGGTATATAGGGAGCCCGGCATAAATTGTCGGGCTTTTTTTTAAACTAGATGAATATCTAAGATCAAAAAAACATTTCAGGTTATACTCCTTCAAAATTGCTTAGAATTAACATAATAACCTATTTTACAGATTTATATATATATATCATATTTCTAATTCATTATCTCCTCCAACCTCCTCACCAACTTTTCCCGTTCACCGCTACCTGTAGTCGAAAAGCGGAGTAGGGGAAGATCATACTTTTCTAGGATAGCATCTTTCATCGCGTCACGTTTCGATTGTCTTCCTACGACAGCATGATAAGCATAACCATCCACCTCAATGGCCAACACCGGATTTTTCCCGAGCTTATTGTAGATCAAAAAATCTAAATGAGTCAGATGATGGCGCGCATATTTCTCTTCCTCAGGTGACAGCAGTGAATAATCATGGATCAGACTTCTTAACGGAAAATGTAGCAGCACATCATATTTTGAAAACCTATCATCAGATAATACAGAACGAACTAGCGTATACATCAGATTTTCACTATCAAATACCGATTTGATACGCTTCTGGGACAAGATCCTGCGCCGTTTTTCCTCATAGCCTTTGTACAGATAGTCGAATATAGAATGCAGCTTACTCTGTATGATCGTGAAATTATTGTATTCAATATAGCGAATCAGGTCGGTGATATTACTTTCGTTTTCGGAATCGTTGCCATGCACCAATAAGATCAACTGATCTTTGGCACGGGAGATCGCGACATTTAGCCTGTTGGGGTTATCCGTAAATTCGGAAATCTCATTATCCACGGTTGAAAGGATAATCACATCATTTTCCCTGCCCTGAAACTTATCGACCGTGTCGGCCATGATTTCAGTACCCGCAAATGTATTCTGCAATGCATTTGTCTGGTTGCGATAAGGCGTCACAATACCCAGGTCAGCCGAAGCCAGCTGCTGCTGTGGAATAATCTCCTGTAGGATGACATCTATCTGCCGTTGGTTCATTCGCGCACGCGCATGATTACCCGCCACTGTCCGGTACACCAGGAGCGGTTCGCGCTCGGTAGTTGGCTCAGAGAGGATAATGAGCTGATCGTTGTAGAATTTACGGTTGCAGAATTCAATAATCTTGGGGTGGCAGCGATAATGTTCTTTCAGCAGTGTTTTGTGTACGTCAGGAAACAGCTGTGTGATAGAAGCCAGCAAACTATTTTTAGCATAACGATACGGTTCTGCTAACTTGAATGCATGGAAGATCGCATCCGTCTTTTGGGCCATTGTAGCATCTACCACATTCGGAAGCTGCTTTAGATCACCGACAATGACAGCACGTTTGGCGCAGGAGAGGGCTAAAGCACCGGTTACTAGATCCACCTGCGACGATTCATCAATAATCACATAGTCATAGACCGTATGCTCAGCCAGGCATCTCCGCAGCGAATAGGTGGTACTCATGATAACAGGATAGTCTTCAATGAAATTCATTGATTTCGTCCGCAGATCGGCCTCTTGATAAATTGGGCGCTTTGTGTGATGATATCTTCTATGCAGCTCGTTTTTAAACAGACGCATCGAAATCGCACTATATTCCCTCATTTTTGCCTCGAAGGCAAAGTTGTGCAATGCTTTTTCCAGGCTTTTTATACGATACGCTAATTCTGCGATCTTAGTTCGGTAATAAGCCGATTGAGCGATCCTGATCATGTCCCAATGCGGTAAGGTATAAAAGCCCTTATCTTTGATTCGGTACCTAAAGCGATAGACCAGTTTCTTCCACCAACTAAACTGATTGCCTGTGCGTTCCTGATCGGAGACCGAATTCCAGAGCGCTAGTAGCCGATCTGATGAGAGGCTACCATTCATTTTGAAGTCTACCGACGTTTGTAATGTATGCAAGAAATGCTGCCGTTCTGTTTTAATGTTTTCGAGCAAAAGTTTCAGCGTCGCCAGTTCATTCTTCTGAGCCAGTTTTTCAGTAAGCTGTATCAGGAGTTCGCTATTTTTCTGTTTGATTTGAGTGAGTTCCTTGTCCATTAGCCGAAACTTCGATAAATCAGGAATGTCAGATTGCGATTCTATAAATTCTTTTTTATTTTGACTATTACCCAGCAAAGCTGCGACAAAGGAGAGGCCATTCTTTTCCAGCTTTTCATAGACGTTTTTAGTTGCTGAATTATTACTCGAAACTACCGCTACACTTTGTCCATTCATAACAGCGTTGGCAATAATATTAAGAATAGTTTGTGTTTTACCTGTACCTGGAGGGCCTTCGATAAGGCTCAGGGGATTAGCAAAAGCATTGTTTACACCATCTTTTTGGCTGAGGTTGAATCCAAAGGGAAAGATTTCAATAGGAGAGAAGGGAATACAATCCTGTGGCTGTGTTTCATTTAGATAATTGGATAGGATAGCACACTCTGGGATAAATGATATTCTATCGTAGCTATCCGCAAGAATGTTTTTTCCATCTTCGGATTTAAGTCCAACGGTATCTGCAATCTCTTTGAGGTAATTGAATATGGTCTCCGCTTTTTTACTTTGCAAAGCAGACTTGATAATCTGAACTCTATCCTTGTTGTAGGTGTATTTTTTATGACTGCTTTTAAATGCCACAATACATTTCTCGCCCACAAAAGAATAGGACTGGATATCGCTGGTCTTGTCCCTTCCATCGATATAGATGGCTTCTTTCGGTAGGAATTTATTTGTATTTTGCATTTAGCAGGTAATTATAATGATGGTAAAAAGGCTTCAATTTCTCTTTGCTCAAAAGGGTAGCTCCCACCATTTAAATCTGGAACTATGGGAAAGTAAACTTCAATATTGCAGTCCATATAAAATTCAATAATAAGTGAGTTATAAATTTACTAAACATTATCATCTGATTCTGTGTATATTATTTGTTTTAACGATGTATATGAATAAAAAAATATTTAAATTTGCGTGAGGGGAAACCCAACCATTTATATAATCTTAAAATATCATTTGTTTTGTCGATTAAATCCAAACAATTTACGCTTGCTCAAGTTTATGCTGTAGAGGTAATACACGAACTTACTGGCAGTGCCAATTTACCGTTTGTGGTAGGAGCGATAGATAAGACTACACATGAGCGAGCCGAATATGTAGTCAAATTAAATGCATCCGAACGCATGGTACCGTATGGTAGGATGTTTGAGCTCATTGGGGCATTTATGGCAATTGAGTTGAATCTGTTAGTTGTAGTGCCTGTAATAGTTGAGGTGAGTGAAGATTTTGTAGAGCTTCAGAAAGGTAAAGATTATTTTCTGCGTTGTAGTAAAAGTCTGGGATATAATTATGGATCAGGATTTGTTAAAGGTTTATTGATCTTAGATAACCATATTGCTCTGACAGATAAACAAAAAGATGTTGCTCAGGAAATTTTGGCATTCGATATGCTTATAGGTAATGTAGATAGAAATGCAGAGAAGCCAAATATGATTACTGATGGCCATAAATTATTGCTATTAGATCATGAAGCTGCTTTTGCATTTGTTAGAGCATTGCCATGGGACAGAAATATTGAACCGTGGAATTTTAATGAGTTAGATAAAGGCGTACTGTTTAAACATTGCCTATTTAGTAGAGTCAAAGGGAATATAGGACAGCTTGATGGATTCTCTGAAAAAATGACTAGATTTGATGACGATTTTTGGGAACGTGCTAAATCTATTATACCGAACGAATGGTTCTCTGAAGACAGCTTTAATATTATCAAAACTCATGTTGACTTGATGGTAAAAAATAGAGCTGCATTTATCCAAAATATCAAATTATTATTATCATGAAAAAGTTTCAATATCAAGTATTACAATTTTGCCCGGACAAGGTCACGGGGGAATTTCTGAATGTTGGTATTGTTGTTTTTGATCCAACTAATCAGAATTTAACCTACCGGATTTTGCATAAAGTAGGGTCTATTGGGCAATTGTTTGAACAGGCTAATACGCGCTATCTAATTAAACAATTAAACACCATTCATACCAGTTTGAATAAAATAAAAAGTACTATCGAACGTGATAAGCTTGGTATTAATGTTTTTAAATCAGTTGATGAGGTAACAAGAAAAGCATTTGTCAGGGATGACAGTGCATTGTTATTCTCCGATATTCGACATTCACTAGACATATCGATTGATCATTTAGTTGATTATTTGGGGGAGCGAATGTTAACGGTAGGTAAGATTGAAATTGATCAGGACATCAAATCTGATAAAGAAGTATGGACCAAAATGTTCAAACGTTATTTTGATGATCGGGAGATTTCTCCATTATTAAGTCCTCGCACTGTTAAGACCAAGTATGATGAGATATCATTTGAACATACCTGGAAAAATGGCCATATTAACTTCTTCGAATCGGTAAATTTTGATCTTCAAAAAGAAGATACAATTAAAAATAAAGTACGTCGTTGGGCTGGTCAGATTGAGGAACTTAAGACTGTAGGCGAGGAACTACATCTGTATATTCTTGCCAATATGCCAGATGCTAACGATCAGATGAGTGAATATATTTCTTCTTTCCTTTCAGACAAATCTACAAAAGACGTTCGTGTAGATATTGTCACATTAAATGAAGCTGATAAGTTTGTAAATGATCTCAAAGAAGAAATAATCAACCACCCAGCTTGATATTTATAAATATGAAAAGCGTAATTAAGAATTACGCTTTTCATATACCTTGTATGATATTTCTTCCCATCCTGACAATATAGAATTTTCTATTATTTCAGTCTTTCAAATATTTTGGCATCGGCCAATTATATTCCATTCCTTCTGATGATATTGTAAGTGTCCCAAAAAATCCGACAGCTTAAAACTGGACATAAATGTTTAGATTTAAGTAATAAGATGAAAAAGACACGTTTTACAGAAAGCCAGATTGTGCGAGCACTCAAAGAGGGAGAAGAAGGTCGAAAGACCGAAGATATCTGCCGAGAGCTTGAGATCAGCAAAGCCACCTTTTATAACTGGAAAAGCCGTTACGGTGGCATGGAAGCATCAGATGTCAAGCGCCTGAAGGAACTTGAAGAAGAAAATGCACGCTTAAAAAAGATGTTTGCCGAATTGAGTATGAACCATGATATCCTAAAAGAAGTCATCACAAAAAAAGGTTGGGGCTCCGGCAACAAAAATAGTTAACTCAGGAGATTGTCCTAGATCACGGTTTGAGTGTAACCGGAGCCTGTAAATTGACAGGTATGTGCCGTTCACAATATTACTATGTTAGTAAGAAAGACGATAGTGCTGTTATAGCAGCATTAGATCAGCTGTCTTCCAAACATCCTGTATATGGATTTCGAAAACTATATTCCTACTTGCGTAGAGAAGGTAAGCCATGGAACCATAAAAAAGTATACAGAGTATATAAGCTGCTTAACATGAACAAGAAGCGACGTGGCAAACGTCGGTTACCTACTCGGGAGAAGCAACCTTTGGAACAACAGATCAGCATTAATCAAAAATGGAGCATGGACTTTATGAGCGATAGTTTGACTATTGGAAACAGGTTTAGAACTTTTAATGTGATGGATGACTGTTCCCGTGAGATATTGTGTATCGAAATAGCTACTTCAATTTCTTCTTTGCGGGTAACTCGGACACTTGAACAAATTATAGACTTGTAGGGCAAACCGCTCTCTCTACGTGTAGATAATGGCCCCGAATTCACCAGTCTCATTTTGAGCTCTGGTGTAAAGACCAGGGCATCGCTATTCAATTTATCCAGCCCGGTAAGCCTATGCAGAACGGTTACATCGAACGGTTCAACCGAAGTTAACGCAAAGAAATTTTGGATGCTTATTTATTTTTCAACTTGTCAGAAGTAAGAGAACATACCCAGGCGTGGATGGATGAATATAATAACAACAGACCCCATGAAGGTCTTGGGAGATCTACTCGCCTGGTTCAAGTCTGGTGCGCTCACTTTAAATCCCCAGCATCGTGTGATGTTTGGGGATTTTTGTATATTAGAGAATAGCTCACTATTTATGGAAAAATCATATATTAAAAAGATTAAAACAGTATTAGATTCATTTATTGACAAAACAAATGATTTAGGAATTTACCAAACACCTGTTTCACTTTCCAGTAGAATTGGTGGAAATAGAGATAAAGGAGTACCTATTTCGAGCATTTTATTGGATATGAAGAACTATGGCTTGCTTGAAAGTGATTCGCATGTAGATTTGATGTACAGAAAGTTTTTCCTTACTGCAAAAGGTAGACAAGTCGTTATTATTGACGGTATAGAAAAGTTCTTCCAAGATATTGAAGCTAAAGAACAACTAGAACTAAAAATACTCCAACAGACTAACCAAAGTTATAAATTAAACACGATACAATTTATTATCACTGCAATTCTTGCGTTGGGTACATTAGGAAGTTTATTTATCCAGTGCCAAACTTATAAAATGGATAAAGTAAAAACCGAATTGGAAATAAAAGAATTGAGATTAAAAGTTGATAGTATAAAATAGACCTCCACCCGAGGTTTTTTTTCTTTCTGCAAAGTTTTCATCCTACAAAACATTTACTTACTACATCGGTGAGAATGGTCAAAAGATCAGTCGGAAGAGCAGTTTTGGTTAGATTGAAGCCGAGAGTTTTTATTTGCCGCTAGAATAATGAGAAAGAAGTCTCGTGATTTTGAAAATTCTCCACTTTGGAATTCATTCTTCGAATTGGTTAAGACTTTCGATATTAAATGAGAAAAGCCTTCAAAATTGAGGGATTGTTTTACTACTTCCAAATTTGTTAACTTCCACTTATCTACAATACCTATCCGAATATCTCCTTTCAGGATGCAACCAATTGAATATTAAACTAATAAAAATTTTGTCATGTACTTAGATATTTCAAAAAGACTAAAATTATTTAGATTTATAGACATTTACTTCATTACCATCAACCATCATTGTGCCTGCGACAGCAATGTATTTACTATTCCTCCTCATGGAGCTAGATATATATGAGCTAGAATAATTCCATCCCAAAGATTCAAAAAGCTTTTTGATTTTATCGACTATCATACCTGTTGAACAAAACTCTTTGTTATTCAATAGGTGATAGGTTATCGCATAGGTGATGCTTGGTCGTTTTTCTAACAAGCTAGAATACGCAACATTATTCTTATGGATGCGTTTTAGCGTACTACGAGAATCAGCTTCAATCACGATGTTTTGTTTATTAAGCTCTATTAACGATTTGTCAAAAAATGAGCTTGCCACATTAATTGCATCTATATTAAATAATGACTGTCCTTTCCTTATCCTAGATAAAGTTCGAGTTGATTTCTCAATAAGATGTGCAAAATCATTATCTTCAATACCATTACTATCAATTAGTTTAAGGATATTTTCAGTAATTACTTTTCTATTTATACTGGTCATAAGCCAAATATGGCTTACTATCGAATTACAAAAAGTGACATTTAATTCTTTTTTTGTAATTTGTTTCTTATCTTTGGTTTAGGAAGAGAGCACATGCTTTCGGAAAGAACTTAGGTATTTAAAACAAAGAGTCTTGCGGCTACATTTTCTGACGCCGTAACGCAAGGCAGT
Source organism: Sphingobacterium sp. UBA7625 (assembly GCF_002484085.1). Classification (NCBI taxonomy): domain Bacteria; kingdom Pseudomonadati; phylum Bacteroidota; class Sphingobacteriia; order Sphingobacteriales; family Sphingobacteriaceae; genus Sphingobacterium; species Sphingobacterium sp. UBA7625. The sequence continues at coordinate 78,314 of NZ_DLJD01000014.1, read as the reverse complement.
AGTTATGAATACCCATGTCTATTCTTATATAAAAGCTTTTATTATATTTGCTTGATAAGATAGATATGGGGCTACTGTTAGTCTGTGTTACGTTAGGCGTCAGAAACTTAATTTGTAGCCACAGCATGTAGCCCTATATTTATCAAGCTACCTCCTGATACAAGACTCGTTTAACCAATAACGAGTTATGATTATTAAAAACAAACATCCCAAAAATCCCAATCCGCCTTAGTTTTATAGGGCTAGAGGTCTGTATGACCATCCGAAAAAAGTGTCATTGTAAATATATCATCTGCTTTGTGTAACCAATTAGAGACTACTATATCGGAACATTTTTACGAGTTATTCTAATGACCTAATCCAGCGGCTACGCAAGGAAAGGGGAAGATTATGACCATTTTTAAAACCTTAAAATGAACAATTTTATAAGGACTGGGAAAAGTATTGCCTGTTCAAGACAGGCAGCCCAGTATGTAAATTTAGTAAATGCACAACCTACGTGTATTGAAAGTAAAGCATATAGCTTAAGAGAACTACTAATCCTAAGGACTCTTTTAGTAATTGCTACTGTATTTCATATGTTTAGTTTATCGGCTCAGACGCCCCACAAGGACAGTGGGGCGGAAGGGCTGAAAATAATCAAACCATTAAAAATAGGAGATACAATTCCGGATGATTTTTGGACTGCATCCTTAAACGCTATGTACAACAGTTCTAATAAGAATGCAATAACTCTTAAGGAGCTCAAAAATAGAAAACTGATCATTCTGGACTTCTGGGCTACCTGGTGTGGTGCCTGTATTGGATCAATACAAAAGTATGTTAAAACGGATGCGTATACGGATGCAGATATAGCATTCCTCGGTGTCACTTATCAGGACAATGAAGAAGTCGCCAAGTTCAACGAAAGGTTTAAGCTTAACTTTCCAACAATAATCGGCGATACAGTGCTCAGAGCATATTTTCCCTATAGGATAATTCCGCATATCGTAGTCATCCAACAGGGAAAAGTTTTGACTATTGCCCACTCTGAAATATTGTTACCTGAAAATATCCAAAAATTGAAAGGGGGTAAATATGAAGAATATCTTGCAAAAAGCGATATCCTTGATTTTGATAAAACCAAAGTCATCCTAGACCAAAAAAGCAGTAGAATTAAGGATGCTATAAAATTCAGGACGGTTATAATGGGGCCTATCAGTGGACTTTCAGCGTTTGGATCCTATAGAAAGAATGATAGCACACAAAGGCTCTACCTAACAAATCATAGTCTGTTGTTTGCAATGTACAAGCTTCTTGATGTTTATTGGCATAACCGGATCTTTTTAAAGATAGGTAATGAAGATCAATTCGACTACTTCGGCTTCGAAGATCAACAGAAATTTCCTTACACTGTATGGTTAACCAAATATGGCGCTGGCTTAGAAACTATCGCCCCATTGAACATCCCAAAAAAGGAATTAAAGTGGAATGCATTGATCGCACTGCTCAATACAAATGGATATGACCTTTCAGTCGTTGAGAAAGAAGTTGAAACCAAACTGATATATCCAACAGGAAATAAAAAGTTACACGCGCCAGCCGATAGTGTAACGATTGAGGAACTACTGAAATCGCTGAACTACCAGCAAAAGGATATGCGAAGGGTTCCAATCTATTTGTCCAGTGATTTAATCGATAAACAGGACAGGATTTCTATAGATCTCCATAGAATAAGGGATGAGGAATATTTACAGAACATATTGTCTAGATATGGGCTGAAAATCAAAAATCAGCGCTCTAAACAATCAATTATAGAGGTAACAGAAAGGAGAAGCTTATGAAAACGACTTACTTAATATTCTTGCTTTTCATTTTTATCAAGATGGTGAACGGTCAGGCTCAGGTAATAAAGATAAAGATCACCGACGTGGATAGCTTTAATCCGCTGGAAGAGGTAAATGTCAAAGGACGAGATTTTGTCGCAAAAACTGACCATGAAGGATCTTTTCTTTTGAACAAGTTTGATATGGACAGCTTGACCTTTACGCATGTCAGATACAAAACTGTTACGATTGCATTGAGTCAGCTGCTTAAAGACAGGTCCGTCAGTTTGGGCAGCAAAGATAATATGCTCGAAACAGTTACAATTAATACAGGATATCAGAAAATAAATCAGCGTATATCCTCAGGCGCAATCGATAAAATTGACCTTCAACGAAGCAGAGATGTATACGCTAACAATATATTTCAGAAGTTAGAAGGCAATTCACCGATCCTATTCGATAAGACTGGCGACAGCAAACGGTCGATGACTATCCGTGGATTGAGCAGTATCAATAATACAAATCTTCCCCTCATCGTGCTCGATAATTTCCCATACGAAGGTGATCCGAACTGGATCAATCCGGAAGATATCGAAGATATCACCATATTAAAAGATGCTGCTGCATCGGCTATTTGGGGTACTCGTGCAGGCAATGGGGTTATAGTAATCACCACGAAAAAAGGGAAATACAATTCTCCGAATCGGGTCACAATAGCAAGCGGCGTGCAGATACAGGAAAAACCAGACCTCTATTCCTTAAATCGGATTTCTTCTTCGGGTGTTGTAGATCTCGAAAACTTCCTGTTTGAAAAAGGCCGTTATGATAATCAAAATTCCTTCAACATGCCTTATCTTTCGCCTGTAGTAGAGCATTTAATAGCTATTAGAGATGGAATAGGAGATCGAAAGGATCATGAGCAGGCTATTGCGAACTACAGAAAGCTTGATGTCAGGGACGATTATAGTAAGTATATGTACCGAACGGCTGTCAACCAATATCAGAACTTAAGTATTGAAGGTGGTAGTAGGAACTTGCGTTACCAATTTTCTGCGCGGATGGACAACAACACTGGGACACTGGACGAAAAGCTCAGAAAGAGTCTATTGAGAAGTTATGTTGAAATTGAATTACATCCAAAAATCAGGCTTTCAACTGACCTTCAATATGTAGACAATAAATTTCAAGAAGGAAGAACTGCCTATAGTCCAACCAATGGTAGACCATACCTAATGCTTGCAGACAAAGATGACAATCCAATTAGACATGCTAAAAATAGGGTAGGATATCTTGACACTGTAGGGCAAGGGCTGTTAAATGACTGGTTCGAATACCCGCTGATAGAATACAAAAGAAAGTATTCTATACTCGCATCAAATATGGTATTGGCAAATCTGACAGCTGATATCAAACTGTTGAAGGGGCTGAATCTGCAGGGGAACTATAGTTTTCAGTTTGTATCCACCCGGGATAAGCAACGTTATGATGAGGATAGTTATATGGTCAGAAATCTGATCAATTCCTATGCTATGGTAGACTATACCAACCGAACCGTAACATCGGCAATTCCTAATGGAGGTATTCTGGATCAGTCTGATCAGATACAAACGACGCACAATGTTAGATTTGGTGTAAACTATGAAAAGAGGTGGCGGGGTTTGTTGTTTACAACTTTACTAGGAACAGAGTGGAGACAGACAAATGCCGAGAGTGCTCAATACAGGTTCTATGGATTTGATCCCGACACTTATACTGTTTCAAAAGTAGATTACCGGAACCCATACACTCACTTTATTGATAAATCGACCATTTATGTTCCATATTTAGATGATAAGCGCCTTACAATAAACCGTTCAAGATCTCAATATGCAAATGCATCGGTCTCTTATAACGGAAGATATGTACTGACAGGAAGTGTTAGGCGGGACGCTTCAAATCTATTTGGTGTAAAAACGAATGAAAGGTGGCAACCGCTATGGTCTATCGGCTACAAATGGAATCTTTCGGAAGAGCGTTTCTTTAAAATAGCATGGATAGATGCGCTGAGCCTACGCGGATCATATGGCATCAGTGGAAATGTGGATCAATCGCGCTCGGCCATTACAACTATCCGTTATACAAATCCGGACCGCTATACCAATTTACCACAGGCTATTATTTCCCAGTACAGCAACCCTGATCTAAGGTGGGAAAAAAATACAATATGGAATACTGGAATTGATTTTTCGTTTATTTCGGGTAAGATTAATGGTTCTCTGGACTATTACAAAAAATGGGGAACTGACCTTTTTGGCAGATATCCCGTGGATTATACGGCAATACCAAACAAGGGTGTACTTCGGAATATTGCCGCAATGAAAGGCAATGGTTTTGACCTGAAACTCAATGGAAATATCCCGCTTGGAAATCGTATTTTCTTTACACCCCAGCTTATGATCAATTTCAATAACAATAAAGTCACCGATTATTACTATGAGGGCAATTATGCTTATGAGTTTTTAAGTTATGGTACTTCAGTAACGGGACAGGTAGGCTATCCGGTATATTCTATTCTCGCATATAAATGGAATGGTCTAGACGCTAACGGAAATCCTGTCGGGGAATTGGATGGTCAGCATTCGATCGATTATCCAAACATCAAATTGCAGGATAAATCTGTACTCGAATACAAAGGTACTGTAGTTCCGCGCTATTCGGGTTATTTTAATCCCGGTACGTCTCTAGGCAACGTTGATGTCTCCGCCAGTTTCCTATATAAATTTGGATACGTATTTAGGCGGACTCCAGTAGGATATAATGAATTGGTTGCCATGGGTGGATTAGGCGATGGTAGCGGAGATTTTGACCGGAGATGGAAAGCGAGCGGTGACGAAAACAAAACAGATATACCTTCTTTTATTTACCCTGTTGATACTGAGCGAAGCTCTTTCTATCAAAGTTCGTCCGTTTTAGTGGAAGATGCAAGCCATATACGTTTACAGAATCTTTCTGTAGGATATAAATTCAGGATCAATAAAACTGTTTCTGGAAGGCTATTCTGCAATGCAACTAATCTGGGAATTATTTGGAGAAAGAACAATAAAGGAATTGATCCCGATTACCTTTCACAATTCAGGCCTAAGAAACAGATTTCTCTAGGCATTAATTTGACTTATAATTAGAAAAAATGAAAACGTTCAACTATTTTTTATATCTATTGATCATTCTTCAGATTTCATGTAAAAATTTCTTGGATGAAAAACCGGATGCTAGTCTAAAAGAAGCCAATAGCCTCGAAGACCTTGATGCGCTATTGAACAATACCAAGGTCATGAATTATTATAGCATGGGACTTGGCGAGGCTTCTGCTGATAATTATTACGTCGACAAATCTAGCTGGGAAGCATTTGATCAGCACGAAAGACAGTTATATACATGGGGAGAAGAAATCTTCTACCAGTTTTACCTCAATCCTTGGTTGGATTATTATAAGAGCATATATTACAGCAATCACGTATTAGCCAAATTGGATAAGATCGATTCTGAGAAGAAAATAGAGGTGCATGCAAAGGACCTTAGGGGAAAGGCATTGTTCTTTAGGGCATTTAGCCACTATAAGCTGCTTTCCCTCTTTTCTAAAGCGTATGATATAGATGCTTCTAAAACTGATCTTGGCATCCCTTTAAGGCTGAGCGATGATTTTAACATACCTTCCGAAAGAGGAACAGTTGAGGCATGTTATCAACAGATACTAAAGGATCTTCACGAAGCAGAAAGTTTATTACCATTGAAATCAGATAATATTCACTTACCGTCAAGGATATCAGCTTATGTGCTACTTTCATGGATTTATCAGGCACGAGCTGAATTTGATCAATCAATTCTGTATGCACAGAAAGCACTTGAAATCGATAGCAAGCTTAAAGATTATAAAGAGTATTCGCAGGAGGCCAGATATCCGTTTTTTGGTTTTGATGATGAAATCGTTTATATAGTGGCCGGAGGAGGAATCTATAACCTACTTGGAAAGTCCTATTGTAAAATTGATACACTATTATATTCTTCATATGACACCCATGATCTTAGAAAGAAGCTTTTTTTTGAAAAAAATAAAGATGGATCTTATAATTTCAAGGGGTCTTACCTCGGTTCTCGAGGGCTTTTTATGGGACTTACAGTAGCGGATGCCTACCTCAATCTGTCGGAAGGATTAATACGGCTGAATAAAACAGAAGAAGGACTGCGATTTCTTGAAATTTTCCAACGTCATCGTTATGATGAGACTTATAGCCCGCCGCTTGAGTCAATGTCGCAAAAGAGCGCCTTAAAACTAGTTTTGGATGAGAGACGAAAGGAATTCATCATGCGGGATTCCCGATGGGGAGATATCAAACGGTTAAATAAGATTGATGATGGGTTGATTATTCCTGCTCGCAAGTTAGGTGACAACGAGTTTTCGCTTAAGAGAAATGATAACAGATATGCGTTACCATTACCTGCTGAAATCATTGAACTGACAAGCATGCCCCAAAACCCAAGATAAAACTAAAAGGAGGGGCAGCTGAGCTGCCCCTCCTTAAAAACTATCCCATTAATTTGAAAATGCCGGTCTTTCGGCAGCTTCGTAGTCATCAGGATTATCGGTCACATTACCCAATGACATGGCTGGTTTTGTAGCGTCGGATGGGTGTGGAGTATCTTGAATTTCACAGATATATATCCCTTCACCGCATTCCACCTGTCCATTACCAGGTTTGGTTAATGCATAATTATTGCGGTTATTAACATCCGCAGGAGTTGTACTATTTAGTTGATAATAGTACGTTTGAGTAGCAGGTTGCTCATCGCTAATACTAATCTTCTTTTCCATTGCATTCACCGCGAATGCAATTCCTAGTGTTAATGTCAACGCCGATCCGACGGCCATTAGACTTTTTTTGATGATTTTTTTTGAAATCATATATGGGTCTTTTTTATAATTGCAAAAAAAGGTTGCCTCAAAAAACTTTGTTAATTACAGTGTTATTGGTGTCTTTTAGCAGACCTCGCTGGCTGGCTTTGCATCCCGATACGCTACCGGCCTGTTCCCAGATAACCCCTGAGGGCCATCTGGGATCTCCGTGAACAGTGCTCCTTTACGGTTGTGCGACCTTCGCTGTACAACTCTCTTCTGGGCGAAGGCAATCCGATGCGGTAAAGCGTCTAGCTCAAGCGCGTCTTGGACCGACCTGTAGACCAACCCCTTGGGCATAAACAGCAGATGCACCTGCATCCTGAGGGACGAGTATTGCTTTCCGATCCAACGGAATAGGGCTGTCATAATGTTCAATATATGGTGCATTCTGTTCATACAACTTTGTTTTACCTGATCCTTTTGTCTGTTCTCTGCGGCACATCCTTGGCGCGGCCTGCCCAACGGGCTCTTATTATTTTTTCGTTTTTATCTCGCTAACTTTTTCGTCGTTAACTTATACCAAAGTTCGGTAGTAAAAAGCAGGTGGACTTGACCGAATCTGGAGTCGGGTATGTACAGGATTGGAATAATGAAAGGAAATAGGAATAAAAAATCCCCTTGGGGAGGGGATGGTAAGTTAAATTTTCAAAGGAATTGTTGTTGCTTCTCGGATAATCTCATCGATGAATTTATGACAAATCTTTTCGTTCCAAAGCTCATCGGGATAAATATCCTTATCTACGCGATAGAGGACTATTTCGGCGAGCAGCTTTTTGCTAAATGAAGAACAGATAATCACATATTTGTGAGTCAAATCTATTGTAGATAGAAGCTCGTTGAAGAAAAATTCACTTCCACCACTTCCAAAGATCAGAATATCTGCGTTGGCTAAAGATAATTCTTCTGTTTCTTCTTCGACTTCCTCAAGGCGTTGATGCGTTGAGAACATCAATGGTATGTCCAGTGCGGTGTCTTGTGTAACCCTCCACATATAATAACTATACTTGTTTTTTGCTACTAAAGGTTTGCGGGGACATAGCACTTTTTTGGATTTTGATAAGACTTGATAAACATCATGTAATTGTAAGAAATGGCCATCCATACTGTAGATTTCATCAAGTAAGCTTTGATCTATGGTATAATTATCAGGAAAGTGTGAGACGACAAATGCAACTAATTTTTTTTTGTCCATTATATTTTCGGCTTCGTACCTTCTTTGTGCATCTTCAATAAGCTGTAATTCTGATTTACACGGCTTTGTTTCAAAGATGTTCATGAATATCGTATTAAGGAATTCCCAGGCCCGCTTAAAAAATACGTACATAACTTTAGGTATATAGTCACTAATTTAATAATAAAGATTAAAAATAATCATAGGTTATTACGCTCAAAAAATTCCGTTGTCGTCATGCCCGTTTTGTTTTTAAAAAAGCGGGCAAAGCTGCTGGGTGAAGCGTAGCCCAATTCATAGGCGATCTGGTCGGTAGGCATACCATCTAAAACATATTTTTGGGCCAGATCCAGTACAAATGTAATCTTCATCCCCTTGGGGCTCTGCCCATAATAGCTATGGATAAGACGATGCAGATAGTCCATACTGATGCCGAGCAACTCGGCTATAGCATCAACTTTAAAATCATGGCCGTGTAATGAAACGAAGTGCCGCATGTGATCATGTGCTTCTTTAGCCTTTAGTTGGGCCTCCGAAATCTTATGATATTCCTCAAAGACCTTCTCCTTGGAGAGCTTGATCAGTTTCTTGATACCCCAGAGAATATTATCTTCACTCTCCAGGTCTCCTTTCTTGAGATTGCTCAAAATGGTTTTGATCAATAAGGAGGTGCGTTTGCCAACTTTAAAGTCTATACTGCTGCTACTTTGATCTGATCCATTCCTAAAATCATCAATCAAGTCATATAAATAAGGGAATGGCTTCTCATTACCATCCCGAAATATTGACCCACGAAAGTAAAAGTTAAATATGAAGTGGCAACCGGGTGGTACCCATAGCTCATATTCTCCTTCGGGCAGATAAAAAAATCGTCCCCGTTGTGGCGCTATGGCTTGACTGACATGCGTTTTCTTATCCGAAAGGATAATACCTTGTTCGCCCTCTGGGAGATAGAGCATATGCAGATCGTTTCCTTTGATTTCGATAGGGATTCTCTCCGTAGCCTTAAGGTCAAAATCCAGGCAGTTGATGAAACCCACAAGACCATCAAACTGCTGGTGAAGTACATGGCCGATGTTACTGCCATAGGCTATTGGAGGTGCAGCCGCAAGTTTTAAATGTGGAGTAAAATCCATGGGTATTTCATCGACTTTCTGGAAGCGCTGACTTAGCTTAAAAAACGTATTTTTTTTCATAATAAAGTGATTAAGTAATATTGGCGATTTTGGAAGGTAAAGGAAGGAGTAGGGGCTATCGGAACTACTCCATACCTTGAGTTATCTATGACTATGTACCGTAACTGATCCTAATCATAAGCGGTACCCGTAAAGTTTTCAGATTAGCGCTATCGTTCAAGTCCTGCCAGTCTTCAAGACCAAATACTTGTGTTTCCTTGCGATCAGGAATATCTTCTCCTGGACTTTCCTTCGTAAAGTTGACGATATACCCCGCTTGATAGGTGTTGGCTATTGCGATAGCAATTTTCTGCTTGAAATCTGGGTCCATCGTCTGGATCTGTTGTTGTTGTCTTATTGTCAAGGCAAACCATTGATTCATCCAGGCACCAAAATCTGTTCGGATCAGACTGAGCACGGCAGATTGTTCTAAGGCTGTTAGCGTCCTGAATTCTGCCTGCGCATTATCGACGCCAGTTTGGGTAAAGGGTTGTTTAATCATAATTATTTTTCGTTTTGACAACTCAAAATTGACTAATTAATTATGTTTAAACAGCATTGTTTTATCTCAAAAGCGCTAAGGAAGGATATTGATACGCTTAGAACGCGGTTTTTGGGCTAAGGTGAAACAATAGATACGTTGGCATAGCTTTATTGATTGTCATTAAAACAATAAAAACGGATTAATAATTAAGAAAATTGTAAAAAAATATAGAAATTATGGAAAATAATTACAAATTAATTAGATTTAGCTTGCTTAACCGATTAGAATTTGACGAAAAGTAATATTTATGAAGTTATTGAAAGAGAAAATTGCGCTATTCATTTCGCATCTAAGCCTTTATTGGCTCATCTATGTCTTTATATTCATTTTTCCTTTTTTGTACAATAGGATTTCGATCAAGGAATACTTTTGGATAAATGGATCCATCTTTGATGAAAAATTTGGGATACGTTATTTCCTCACAGTCGCATTGATGGTCTTTTTGGCCATACTTTTCTACAAGATCGAAAAGAATGGCCGTTACCGTGGCCGAGACGCACAATATATATGGAAACGTAGCTGGTGGAAAATTCTTTATTTCTTTGGCCCCTTATCTTTTGGTCTAACCATTTTTATTGCCTTCACGATAGGGCTTTATTTTGAATTTGACCACAAGAAGGTGTTTTCCCTGCATTTATCGAGGCATTATATGTTTTTTATCTTTATGTCTATCGTATATGCATTTTGGTTTGAACGCCTTGCAGACAAGCGCAGGAGAAGAGCAGATAGTGCTAAGGCACTTGTGCTGTACACGGATCAAGCAGACCCACAATTACACTGGATGCAAGGCATCAATACAGTCATTGATTTCTATGCACGTGACACCAAGGATTTTGTAAAGGCAGAGCTGGCCAGTATATTCATGCGACTCGAACAAAATATGCAGCAGCCTTCGGCCGACAGTGAGCGATTTGTCATTGTCGACACGGCTATCGCACCACTGGAATTGGCTTACTTTTTATTTTATCATAAGCGGTCGATTACAGTAGCCGCAAAACGCAATGAAAATGGACACTTTAAGCTGCACGCCATCGTATTTATCTGCTCGCATGCCAAAGGCGAGGCTTTTGTCTTATTGACTGATGGATCGGAGGTACAGGCCAATGGTATTATTGAATACCTTAAAAAGCATAATTTGCGGCATTACTTTCCCAAGATCAGTAAGACCATTTCGGTCAATCTACTGCACGTCAACCTTTCCTACCCAAAAAACGGACAATTGGTAGAGCTGCAAGCGCAGACAAAACAGGCCATGTACGCAAATATGAAAGATAATGAAATTGTAAAAATCGGGAGCATAGGTCCCCGGATAAAAGATTATGTAGGTGATTTTTGGAAAAACAAGGAACACTTGCCACATGAGGTTTGGGATACTTATGTGGTAATAGACTGACAGATGTCCCGATTATAAACCAGACTTACTGAAATGGGCGATGCTAAAATATAGCATGCCCATTTGGGATTTCGGCGGTATGTCGTCTCCTAAAGACCAATGTATGTTTTTTTCTAATGGCCATCCTTCATGCCAAGGATCTAGCTACCCCTTTGCCACTACGACAGCTAATTTCCCAAATACTCGATTTGTTTATTCGTATAAAAAGTGTGCAACAGTGCTGGTTGACACTGATCTATATCATCAAAAGCTTGACCGTATACTCGATCTCCTGCAGGATCAGCATTATTCCGAACTCAACAAGATCATGGGTACGATGACTATCAACGAAGTAGCATCGTATCTCAGCAAAAGTGTGCGTACCATCGAACGGCGTATCGCGAAAGGATTTCTCAAAGCTGCCTACAAGGAAGGCAATGCGGATCTATTTCTAAAAAAAGACGTGGTGGAGCTCTACATCATTGAATATAAAAAGTGGCCTAGGCAGATGCCTTAGCTTCGGATTGTAAGCGGACCTACTTCGGAACACCTGCGGGGCTGGCCGATGATTGGGCCTATGCCGACCAGTCGCTGACTAAGCTTTCCTTGGTCAGCGACTGGTCAAGGTTTGGTCGGGGTCTGTCTATGATCTATTGCTCATCCGAAGCAGGTAAGGACCTGTTTCGAAGTAAAGGTTAATCCGACCACCTATCCTCGTATTTTTTAGCTACGGCAAAGACTGGTATTTGCGCTGGAATACGGGCGCTGGCAAAGACCTATTTTGTACCTGTTGCCATCTGGTCTCCGACAGCCCTCCGACAACAGTTGGGAGCCCTCCGACAAGTCTCCGCCGACATGCTTTCGGCTCTTGACAAGGGGGGATTGGATATAGTATGTTTGTTAATATAAAGCGATAAATACCGGTATAAATGAGTGCTTTATGATTATTCAATTTACTTAAACAAAACAAAATGGCAACAATCAAAAATGGTGTAATCGGCAAAGCAAGCGGTAAAGTGGGCGCGGTCGTAGCCTCTTCCTGGAAATCTATCAATTACCTCAAAGCTCTGCCTAAAAAGCGCACGAAAGGGCTGTCTGAAGAGCAGCTGATCCAACAGGAGCGTTTCCTGACAATCTCCAAATTCCTGATGCCGATCACCCCAATCTTAAAGGTCGGATTTGGACTCTCCAAAACGGAAACAATGGCACCGACCAATGTAGCGATGCAGCTCAATATCGCACAAGCAATAACTGGTGTTTATCCAAATTTCACTTTGGATTATAGTAAGATCGACATCAGTACAGGATCATATCTTAACGGTGGCGCCATGGCTGCAACTGTAGCGGGAGGAATACTATCCGTCGATTGGGATACGACGCTCAACAGCCTTTACAAGACCAAGGCTGATGATCAGGTCATCATCCTGATCTACCAACCTGAAAAGGATGAGTTTATGACGGCGCCAACACCGCCCACACGTGCTGACGGTACGATCGATATCGAGATTCCGTCACATCTGCTGGGAGGCAAAGGTCATGTCTGGATTTTCTTCACGGACCGCAAAGCGACCAAAGTATCCAAAAGTAGCTATCTGGGCGAACTGGACCTGGCCTAACCGCTAGGGATTAATAGAATGGGAGGGGCTACGCGCTCCTCCTAATATTTGAATATATAACGATAAAAGATATGCGAGTGATTTCTGAGTTTAAAAAGCAGGATAAAGATCCGACACGTCGACAGGCGGTACAGGAGCGTTTTAGGTTGGCGCGCAGATTTTTAAATCCATTGTACCCACTGATATTGAAAGGTTACGGCAATAGTAAGTGTTCGGTGCAGGCGGCTTTTGGTCGCGCCATGTCGCATACCCTGACCAATGTGATCAAAGGTGAATACCCGGACTTTAAGATAGAGCCCTCGCTTGCCAAAATCAGCAATGGCATGCTGTCTCCTTTGTCGGTGAATAGCTGCGTGCGGACAGTCAATAAAATCCAATTGAGATGGGATGCCTCCGAATCAAATATCAAGGATTATAGCCAATGGGACGATCAGGTCATCCTCTGTGCTTATGATATCGCCAGCGCGCAAGCAGCCATTAATGAGCAGCCGGTGCTACGGCAGGATACCCAAATGGTGATCGATCTGCCATCCATACTGCATGGAAAACCAGTGCACCTATACCTGTTCCTGCACGATCGTGAAGAAAAGCTGTATTCCAGGAGTCAATACCTCGGTCTTTTATAATAAAAAAATTAGCATGAAATCAGCAATAAAAGTAATGCGTACCAAACAGGGTAAACACAGCACGTTATCGGAGATATATGTTAACAATCAATTTGTCTGTTATGGTCTCGAAAATATTCCACGTCCGGTAAAAATAAGGGGTGAGACAGCCATTCCAAAGGGAAAATATCCGCTAGGCTTTAACCGTGATGGCGGAATGAATGGCCGTTACTACGACGACTACCCAAAATTACATCGTGGCATGCTTGAAATACTTGATATACCAAACTTTAGCTATGTCTACTTCCATAAAGGGAATAGCTATAAGCAGACTGCCGGCTGTATACTGGTAGGCGCACAATATGTATTGGAAGATGGCGATTATCGCCTCTTAGCTTCGGGCGTAGCCTACAAACATTTCTATAGTACAGTAGCCGCACTCTAGTTGCAGGGTTTGGTCGAAGTGGACGTCCAATGACGATAGCTTATACTGGAATTATTACAAACAGGTATTAAAGAAACAAAATGAAAAAAATCTTTAACAAAATAGGACAGGTGCTGCAGCTGGTGCTGACGGCGCCTGTTAAACTACCGAGTAAGGTGGGGAATGTATTAAAGTATGTGGCTATTGGATTGGGAATATTGGAGACAGTATTGGATGAGGACGAGCCGCCGCCAGAAGTATCGGACAGCTCCAAAAAAATGGACAAGGTGGAAAGGAGTGGTGCCGATGAAACTGAATGATATCCGCATCTCGGCGCTGGGAGGTACGGTATGTTCTATCTGGGCCAGTATATCGCTGGGTGATGTATTGCAAACTGTCCTTACCGCTGCACTTGGTACGCTTGTAAGCTTTGCCACAAGCCAGTTACTCGGAAGATGGACCAGACGGAAAAAGTAAGTGAGAGAGCACCTTCGGGTGCTTTTTCTGGATTTGTTTTAAATGTCTGTCAATTTTACTCCCAGCGGCGTGTTGAGTTAAAATGCCATCCCTTTGAAAAAAGATCGACCACTAATATTGAAATTGATCCGTCTACCGTGATAACGACTCTCATCTTCCGTCTTTGATCGTTCAATTGTGGATTATTTTTTATGAAATAAAGTAAAATAAATGAGCTGCCAAAAAAATAATGCAAATGTGATATACATCTGTTCTGGTAAGTTGCCTGAAAAACAGAATTATAAAAGATAAGAAACTACTGCCAATAGGATTCTGCATCAGGTGGGCTGAAGTACAAAATACGTTTTTTACGAATCATAAACGAAACCCGGTGAATTGTAAATGATTTGCCATTGAACCATAAAATATCTTAATTTTAAGACGTAACAAGCAACAGTAAATAATTAAAAACAACAAAGTTGCCCAATCTTTGAGTAACTGCAACTTTGAAAAACCGCTAAAACATATGAATTGGAATAATTATTTATTAGAAAAGAAAAGCCCAGTTGCCGACTATGCACATCTTGGCGTTTTCAAAGGAGCTGTAAGTGGAATTTTTGACTTATCTACAATTCCTCCTGACACAAAGATTTTGGAAATGTCAACGCCTTTGAAAAAGTTCAAATTGACGTATACAAACCTTTCTTCGTTAAACGGAAATAAAAATATTGAAGCAATAATATTAGGAGAAATTGACGATGAGCGAGTGGGTGTATTTTCAACATTGCCAAATTTAAAATATCTTCATATAAGCATAAACAAACAAAATGAAATTCCAGACTTAACACCTTTGAAAAATCTTGAGGTGCTAATTCTTTCCAGTATCAAGAAAGTAGATAATATCAATTTTCTTAGAGGTTTAACGAACCTTAAAACGTTGTATATCCACGAGATAAATAATATGTCTGATTTAGAACCATTATCTTCTCTCGTGAATTTAGAAGAACTTTATTTAGACCACGGAAAAATGAGCGGAACGGGACAAGCTGTCAGAAGTATGGAGCCAATATCAAAACTGACCAACCTGAAATATCTTGCTTTTATACTTAATGTAGAAAAGAAGAATTACGACATCACAGCTTTATGTTCACTTAAAAAATTGCAAAAACTGTATATTCTACCAAGATATTTGGAAAATGGAAATAAAGAAAAACTTTTAAATGAACTACCGTTATTAACAGCATTATAAAAAAGTGAGAAATCTACTGCTGATAACGAAGGTTTTGCAATAGGGGGTGAAACTTCAACGTTCGACAGTAGTTTTTCTATTGAACTTTAGTAATAATATCAGCTTGTGTGCCTCGATTTTGAGCCGGAGCAGAAACCCTGCAACGTTGTAAGCAATTTTACTGAACCCCAAAACCAAGAGAAACAAAATGGCAAAAAAGAAAAAAACACTTCCTAAAAATTTTGACGAATTAATTAACGAAAATAATATAGACAATCTCAAAAAGGTATTTGATACCTGTGAATTAGATGCACGAGGCGGTTATGGAAAAGCAACTGCCCTTAGTTTCTTCAATGTTCCTGACGAGCTAGTTCGTTGGCTGGTAGAAAACGGAGCAGACATTGAGGCTGTAGATGATTACGAACGTACGGCACTGCATCGACACACAATGACCCGAAGTGGCAAGATCACGATACTTTTAGAACTTGGGGCAAATATAAATGCAGTTGATAAATATGGAGATACACCTTTGCATTTTGCAGCAGGAAGTAGTTTTAATGTTACTTCGGTAAAAAAATTGATTGAATACGGAGCTGATACAAATGCTTTGAATGCAAATAGGGAGACACCTCTTGAAAGAGCGCTGAACCGTGCAAGTAATATCGACATCGTAAATTTAGTAGAAATATCGAATATCCTATTGAAAAACGCCGCGATAACTCAAAAAATGCAAGATAACATTACCCGTATCGGAGAAAATTTTGAATTTCATCGTGAAAATTTCAACAAAGATTATCTGCAAGAAACTGACGAAGCGCTAAGCAAACTTTACGAAATATATAATGTTCCGCCAGTAAAAAAACGCATTATGCACGATGGTGTATCGCCAATTGTTATAAGTGGAACTACTTGGCAAAAACAATTTGAAGAATTGTGGGAACTTTTAATTCCATCAAAAGGATCTGCAAAAACAGTGCAAGGAGAAGTTGTGCGAATTGCAGGAAAAGTAAGAGATGAAATATACAGAAACGGGGGCGGGAACTGGAATGTTGATTTCAAAAAAATGTTGGACGCATTTCTTGTGCATTTAGCTTCGAGTAACGCTCTGCCAGTTAATGAACTTGAAAAACTAACTTCACTTGTACAAGACATTCGCAAAACTGGAGATGCAGAAACGGACGAACTTAATTATTTATGCCAACTTGCAACAAAGTGGGTACTCCTTAACCCGATACCGATTTTACTTGAAGAACCGAATTATAAAAGATAAAAAAAATACCGCCAACAGAGGGTACTTCGGTGAGGGCTTCGCCGTTTGTGTCAGGCGAGATGATTTGCAAAATTTGGGACGGTAATTTTTCAATTGAACTTTTATGCAAAAAAGAATGGAAGCAACTAAATATCTTTCTATAATTAATTATTCGGAATGGGAAAAATTATGCAAATCCTATTCAGAAACACACGCCCGCAACGCAATTGACAAAGACGGAATTTTTTATTTTCGATTAAATGATAACAGCGATAATCTTTTACAAAGTTTAGACAAAATATTGTTCGCAAAACGCCCCGATATAAAGCTCATTATCTTACCTTTTCAAGACCCTGAGAAATCCAATAAATATCATGCATATACCAAACAAGATTTTGAAACATTATCGCAACTGAAAAATGTGAGGAAACTAGGTGTCTCCATTGCAGCTCAACAAAGTTTCACCGAATTTTCTATGATTGAGTTGGTAACAGAGTTGTACGTTTATGTGGATGTAAAATCTGATCTGCGTTTATTGGAAAAGTTTCCCAATATAAATTACCTCCATTTGCAAGGGAAATTCACCGAAATAGTTTCATTATGTGGGCTAAAAAATTTAAAAGGACTGAGCATATCCGATTTTCAACAAATTGATTTTTCGGTCTTACATGGCATTTCATTAAAAACATTAGTTGTTAGTGATTGTCAGGCGGGCGAAAATTTTCCGGTGTTATTATCTAACAGTGTGGAGTATTTGCAACTTTCTGGAATAAAAAAAGTTCAAAACATTGATTTTATTTCAAATGCGACAGGATTAAAAAAACTATATTTAGATGAATTCGCATTAACGGCGTTACCTGATTTTAGTAAAAATAAAAAATTAAGGGTATTACAAATCAACGCAATGCACAAACTGAACGAAATCGAAACACTTATTACCTCAAATATCGAATATTTATTTGTCTTGCTAAGCGCAGATAAAGTGCCTGCAAAAATTTTTTTCGAAGTTCTAACGAAAATCAAAACACTAAAAAAAGCCCAAATGCGATTAATGGACAGGCATGATAAACGTTATACGACAATAAAAAAGCAATTAGAAAATGCTGGAAAAAGCGACTTACTTTCGGATGATATCAATTTTTTTGAAATATCTTAAATCATTCAAAATAAATTTCAGAAATGTCCTTCAACCAAAAATAGAAAAACAGATATGCCCAATAAATAGAAAAACAGAAACAAAAAAATAAATAAAGAAGAACCAATTGAAATGAATATCTATAAAATCCATACTGACTATTCGTATAAGAATATTTCTGCAAAGGATGAAGTGACCATCAATCAATTTAAGGATTTCAAAGGTCAGACCCTGGCCGGAATGTGGAAGGTTCCAGAGTTTCAACTGCTAGAAGATGTTACGGACGTAAAAAGTGAAAAAAACAGTGAGCAAACAAAGAAAAGAGATTTTGATGCTCGAAGCTACGGGAACATGCTTTTTATAAAGAATGAATTTGATAGTCTCTTTAACCAGATGAATATAGAGTTATTGCCGATCATAATAGAATCGGGAGAACCCGGCTTTTCCTTTTTTAATGTACTGGATATCGTAGAAGCAATAGATTTTTCAAATCTGGATTATCAACAATCAATGGAAATGTTGAAAAGCAACAATATCAAATTTATCAAAGCACATATAGGAGAATTACAGATTTTCAGTGATAAGAAGCTCATCACTTTATATTATTGTACTGAGGGCTTCAAGACCCTGATTGAAGTAAATGGTATAAAAGGGTTGGAATTTGAACAAGTGGGTGCGGCAATATAAATAAAAAAATATAACCAATGAATTATTTTTTAGAGGTAAAGAGCAAGCCAAATTTACCGTTTAAGTACAGTTTAACGAACCAGATCAACGGCTCTTATTTAGCGGTCGGTAAATTTATCGCAGAGGCAGAAGGGACAAGTCTCATTTATGAAGATGCTGAAAACAGTGAAGTCGCATATGAAAGCCTGATCACACTAGATGTGCTGACTACCGTGGGCGGCGGCATTTTGATCAGCGAACGTTTTAAAAAACTTATTGAAGCGCATTGTAAAACCGATGTGCAACTTTTTGAAACAGCATTTATCTATAAGGAGCAGAAAAACACCAGTTATTTTGCACTCAACGTATTCAATAAAGTAGATTGTTACGACCTTGATCAATCTGTTTACAGCAAACACCCTGTTGATGGCTCTTATAAATTCTCCAAAACAGTTCTAAAAACAGGTCCGTTGGAGGAATATGGCTACCAATATCATATCGTCCGTTCGGCAGAAAATAATAAAATTGTTGTGTCCGGGCAGCTCAAAAAAATATTGGAGGATAATAAAATAAACAGCATCGGTTTTAAGAAAGGATAAGAAAAAGTTTACATCCAAAACATCATTGACTATGAATTTTTATTTAATAAGGAATAGAAAAGCTCCATGGGGAGATTACGGAAATATACTGTTTTATGGCTTTTTATCTGATATATCAGATCAGATAGTTATCGAACGAATTGGACCATTTTTGCCATCTGCATATTTTATATTTGGTCACATTGTAGTTGATGATTCGGCAAAACATATATTAGAAACTTTTGACTTGAAAGGAGTAGATTACTCACTAGCACAGAAAAAGAAAATAGTTAACTTGGATTGGAAAGACTGGTCTTTTGAAGAAAAAATCCCTTATAAACCTAAATCTGGAGAACCTGAAGATTTTATTTTGAAAGGAAAACATGATGAAATCCTTGCTAAAAATTTGGGGCAAATTTGGGTTATTACTCCTGTTGAAACAGCGAGAGGACTAATCGATAAAAGTAAAAAAATCCCAAATGAATATAATCATATCAGTTTAGATTTGACAGGCTGGAATGGAAATGATGTATTTAGAACACCACAATTAGGACATATTTTTTGTACCGAAAATTTCAAAATTGCTGTAGAGCATATAACTGATTCGCATTTAGTCTTTGTTCCTATTCTCGCACTTTAGTTATAGCGTAAAAACTAACATCCCCTATTTTTGGGATGTTCCACAGCATGCCCTGACCAAAGTAAAAAAACAAAAAACACCCTAATGAAAATCATGAAAATAGACTGGGGAGTGTAGAAATTGAATTTAATGGAATAGATATCTATCGTATATGCCGTGTTTACCCTTGGTATCATGAATCAGAATGGTAAGCAGATGTAAAATAAAGAAAAAGATTATGAACAAGAAAATGAACAGACTTGAACAATATTTTGACAGTAGCGCAAGCAGGGGCTGGGATACTCTTGTGAAATTGGCAACGGAGACCTCCTGGACGTATTCTGAAAGTCAAAAACTTTTGGAACAAAAATTGAATAACCATACCGATATTGCAAAAGTGTTATATGCACTTTTGGGAGAAGAAAGTTTGGATTGGGTATATCGCAGAGTTCCTGCTCTTGATGGCCTGAGTCCCATAGAGTGCCTGGAAACGCCAGCAACTATAAAAAGGTTAAAGGAAGCGCTGTGCAGAATGGATATTTAGCTTTTTTTACCATATTTTTTGGCATTTGAAGAAAGATTAGCGGTTATCTTTTTTCTTTTGTTTTTCAATTCTTTTATTTTCCAGCACATCTGCCACAATTTGGGCCTGCAATTTACAGTCACGGAGTTCATTTCTTAAAAAAAAGGGGCATCAGTTAGCTTTTGAAATTGACTCCTTTCGGCGGGGGATAAAAAAATCCACTGGCTGACAAAGGTGATAACAGAGATTATGTTACAACTTTCGTTAATTCAGCTACTCTGCTTTTAGGCTGATTACTGAACTTTGTATAATAATTTAAACAGCAAAAGATATGCAAGCGATATTAGGGGCTAATGGTCAGATTGGCGAAGAGCTCGCAAGAGAACTTAAAAGAAATTTTACTTCATCAATACGAATTGTCAGCAGGAATGCGAAAAAAGTAAATGACACGGACGAAGTTTTTTCTGCGGATCTATCGATTTGTGAGAAAGCGATAGAAGCGGTAAGAGACTGTGAAATTGCCTATTTTACATTAGGACTTCCGATCAGTTCAGATCTTTGGGAAAAGCAGTTTCTGCTCATCCTCGGTAATGTGATTGATGCCTGTAAGATTAACAATACAAAACTGGTCTTCTTTGATAATACCTATATGTATCCCCAGGATGATCGGGTATTGACAGAAAAAACAGCTTTTGCTCCTGTGGGAAGAAAAGGAATAGTCAGAAGAAAAATGGCTGAAATGGTGTTAAGGGAAATTGAGTCCGGTGAACTTGAAGCCGTTATCTGTCGTGCTCCAGAATTTTATGGTCCCGGCAAAACACAGAGTATTACAAATACCCTGATATTTACCAATATCAAAGAAGGTAAAAAGTTGAAAGTGCCTTTGAACGTAAATAAGAAAAGAAGCCTGATTTGGACCCCTGATGCGAGCCGAGCGACTGCTTTAATTGGGAATACTCCCGAGGCATTTGGTCAGACATGGCATCTCCCGGTGGATAAAAGCCATCCAACCTACAAAGAGTTTATCCGAATGGCATCGGGAATTTACAGCAGAGACCTGAAATATTCTGTTGTCCCAAAATTGATGTTCAAAATAGGCTCATTTTTTAACAAAAGTGTAAAGGAATTACTGGAGCTTCTTCCCAGGTATGAGCACGACAATATATTTGACGATTCAAAATTCAGAAAGAAATTTCCGGATTTTCAGGTCACATCCTATAAGCAAGGTATCCGTATAATAAAAGAGCAGCTTTAGGGAAACAAAATAATTAAGTAAATTAGTCATTACAAATCTGAAAATCAGCATATGAAAACCCCGGAGAAAGTATCATCCATAAGTACGCTTCATCAGTTTTTAGGGCTAAAAAGACCTGCGAACCCTTTGATCAGTGTATTTAATTTTGATGATGTAAAACTGGAACCGGAGACTATCCTTAGTGCCATAACCACTGATTTTTATGTTATTGCTTTAAAAAAAGACTGTGCTGGTGGAAAATGCAGGTATGGACAGCAATATTATGATTTTAATGAAGGTATTATGTATTTTATCGCGCCACATCAGGTCCTTCAGTTTGATGATATACTCCTAAATGGAGTAAGAGGCTTTGTTTTGGTGGTACATCCGGATTTCCTACATGGATATGGATTGGCATCCGATATTAAAGAATACGGTTATTTTTCCTATACCACCAATGAGGCATTACATCTTTCCGAAAAGGAAGAGAAAACAATTTTTGAGATAATAGGTAACGTAGGAGGTGAAATTGAAGGAAATATGGACACATTTTCACAAGGCCTGCTGGTCTCAAATCTTGATCTATTATTAAAATATTGTGACCGTTATTATAACCGCCAGTTTTTGACCAGAAAAAAAGTGAACAGTGACCTTCTTTCCAAGCTGGAGCAGTTGTTGGATGATTACTTCAAAAATGATAAATTGACCATTAACGGGATACCCTCCGTTCACTTCATTGCTGATCAACTACACCTGAGTGCGAATTATCTGAGTGATATGTTAAGGGTGCAAACAGGGCAAACCACGCAGCAGCATATCCAGAACCGATTGATCGAAAAAGCAAAAGAGTTACTTTCTACGACCTCGATGTCGGTCTCTGAAATTGCGTATCAGCTTGGATTTGAACATCCGCAATCATTTCACCGGCTGTTTAAAAGTCGAACATCATTTTCTCCACTGGAATTCAGATCGTCATTAAATTAAGTTGCTGTATTTAAAAGATTTTAAATACCGAGATTCGATTACTAATTCCCGTAATTAAGCTACTGTTAAATTGTCTCATATTGCGAATTTTACTGTAGTACGATAGATCAATAATCTTGCCTGCTGTTTGACCAATAACCTCAATATAAGCTTTTACATCGACAACCTGTAAGTTTTTACTGGCTGTTTTGCCACCCAAAGCTAAGGTAGGAACATATCCGTAACATTGACCATATTCGAGTTTTGGCAACTTTTCTTTTATTTCCAAAGAATCCTTAGAATAAAAAGGGTTTTTATGGGAAATAAAATATTCGTCAAAAAACGCATCAATTATATCAATAATAAACATTTATGGGTTATTTTGTCTTTTTATTCGATCTTGCCTAAAGCTTGTGCAACGATGGATATATGTTCTCTTAATTTAACCCTTTGCAGATTTTCTACATTCTCCGCTCCCCTAATCCCTAAAAGAGGTACATTAGCATAACATTCATCTGCTTCAACTTGTCCAAGTTTTTCTTTCGCAGGTTGGTAATTGCCTAATGATAATTCTTCCGAGAAGTATTCCCAATCTGTCATTATAGAATTAAACAAAACATTGACTTTTCTTCCAACTATTTTTGGAATATAAATTTTTTATGATTAATTCCCCATTCTTTTAATGCATAGATGATGGGAGTAAGTGTATCTGCATAAGGCTCCAGTTTATAAATAATCTTAACGGGATACTCAACCATAATGATTCTTTTAATGAGTTTATGCTGTTCCAAATCCTTTAGCTCTTTCGCTAAAACTTTCGGCGTAATCCCTTCAATACTTTCCTGGATATCCGTAAAACGCTCATTCCCCACACCAACAGAAATGATAATTGCCAGTTTCCATTTGCCATTAATCACCTCCAGTGCATCTTTAACAGGTTTCACGGTATTAAGACACTCGTTGTAAGCTTTCTTTTTTGCCATATTCAAGTTGACTTTAATTAAACTATGGAAGTATTTTAGTCATTCAGTTCATCCATTAGTTCAGCAAAAAGCTGCGTTGACTTTATTCTGTCTTCCAGTGCAAAGATATTGGAAACCATTATTAATTCATCAACCTGAGTTTTTTGAATAAAATCATCAACCTGCCTTTTTACGGTTTCTTTGCTTCCTACAAAAGAATATTTCAGCATTTGATTTAAACTTGGATGTTCTAAAACCTCTACTAAATCTTCTGTCATTTCTGTCGGAGGCTGGAGTGGTCTTGAATTTCCAGTCAGGACTCCAAAAAACATTCTGATTAGTGAGGTAAATGATCGCTCTGCTTCTTCATCAGTATCGGCAACGATGATATTAACTCCGGCAATCGTGTAAGGTGTATCCAAAACTTCGGAAGGCTGAAACTCTTTCCTATAAATTTCTAAGGCTGAATATAGATGAGTGGAAGCAAAATGGCTCGCAAAAGCATAAGGCAGACCTTTTGCAGCAGCCAAATGGGCGCTGTCTGTGCTCGAACCTAAAATGTAAATAGGGACATCTACACCTTCTGCGATCGGAACCCTGACTTTCGAAGTTTTATTTTCGACCGAAAAGTAGTGCTCAATTTTCTCTACCTCTGCAGGAAACGAATGTGCCGCTTTCATAAAATCTGACCGGATGGCCTGTGCGGTAGTCATATCGGTTCCAGGAGCTCTTCCCAGCCCTAAATCTATTCTATTTGGATAGAGCTGGGCTAAAGTTCCAAACTGCTCAGCAATGACGAGTGGAGAATGGTTGGGAAGCATAATCCCGCCCGAACCGACTCTAATTCTTTCAGTATTCTCGGCTACATAACCTATTAAGATGGATGTTGCACTGCTACCTACCGATTCCGAATTGTGATGCTCTGCAAACCAATACCTTGTATAATTATTTTCTTCCGCCACCTTTGCTAGTGCAAGTGAGTAGTTTAACGTTTGTTTAAAACTGCTCCCTTCCGACACTACGGCAAGTTCTAAAATTGAATATAATGTCCTTTTCCTCATAATACACTTTCTGGTGGCATTTTCATTATAAAACAAAATGCGATGCAAAGTTACTAAATTACTTTACAAAAGAAAGTGATTGGCATTGGGATAGCCAAATTAAAGAATGTAGCTGAATTAAAATTATGCTTTCCTTTAGGAAAGCACTATGAAAAAGAAAGTGATTTTGACGTAGCTTTGTATCGTAAAATGAATTCAAGTTGACAGCTGAAATATGGAAATAAATAGAAAAAATAGGATAACAGAAATCTTAGGAATCAAATATCCAATCATTCAAGGAGCAATGTCGTGGGTAACCAATGCCGAATTTGTTGCAGCAGTAAGCAATGCTGGAGGATTAGGAATGTTAGGCCCTCATGCAGGGCAAAAAACAAACCCAACTTCATTTAAGGAAATCACAGACAGGCTAAGAAAGGAAATACAAAAAGTGAAACTTTTGACTGATAGACCTTTTGCAGTGCCAGTTGTAATTTCTAACGATTTAAGCAACATTGATAAAATAGCAGATTTACTAATTGATGAAGATGTTAAAGTGGTTTTGGTGAACGGTATCGAAAACTATGATTTTGAGCCTGTGGTTAAAAAGTTCAAAGACAATAATATCAAAACAGTTTACCGTGCATTAAATCCAAGCATTGAGAATGCTAAATACGCTGAAAGTATTGGGGTAGATATTCTAGTAGCAACCGGATTCGATGAGGGTGGGACAGTTCCTAATAAAATAATTGGTACATTCTCAATTGTTCCGATGATTGCTGATGCTGTCAATATCCCAGTCATGGCTGCCGGTGGTATTGCAGATATCCGAAGCGTCCGCGCTGCATTAGCGCTAGGGGCGGAGGGAGTATTTGCTGGAACAGTTTTCATTGCCACCATTGAAAACCCTGCTGCGGAAAATATCAAGCAACTTATTGTTGATCATACAGCAAGCGATCTTTTGATTTTCAGAACCAATCCCGCCTATTACAGATCGATACCAACACCATACAGCAACGACCTTTTAGAAATGGATGAACAAGGTAGGTCCCGTGATGAAATTGCCAATAAAATGTATGGAGAACAGGGTTTGAAAGTAGGAATGCTAGATGGTGATATCACCAAAGGGTATATTACCGTAGGAAATGGCATTTCTTATATAAAGAAAATTCGTCCTGTAGAAGAGGTGATAAAAGACTTAATGCATGATTTTAGGTAGAGTAATTTTTTAATTTAATATTAAAATAAGACATATTTAAAGCTGTTATTCAGAAAAAACAAAAAATAGGTTATTATGAAAATAGGTATTATAGGAGCCGGATCAATCGGCGAAACACTGGCGGAAAAATTAAGTAAGAAAGGTCATCAGATTTTTATTGCAAATTCAAGAGGTCCTCATACAATTAGCTTTGCAGATAATGACGCCATCAAAGCTGTCGACTTAAAAGCTGCTGTGAAGGATGTAGATGTAGTTATTATTTCCATTCCGTTTGGAAGGGTTGCGGAATTGTCAAAAGATTTATTCAGTGAATTGGATGAAGACGTCCCTGTGATTGAAACAATGAACTATTTTCCGCATCGTGATGGCATAATCGAAGAAATCGAGAATGGAAAACCGCACAGCGTTTGGGTTTCTGAGCAGATCGGACGACCGGTGGTAAAGGCGTTCAATAATATAGTAACCCATAGCTTTAGAAAATACGGACAACCGAGCGGAACCCCGGGAAGAATAGCCCTGACTGTATCGTCAGACAACGAAAATTGGAAGAAAGTAGCTTTTCAACTCATTGATGAAACAGGATTTGACAGCTTTGATGCAGGTTCTTTAGCCAATTCTTGGCGTCAACAGCCGGGAAGCCCGCCTTACTGTACTGATCTAACTGCTGATGAAATGGCTGGGGCTATCCTAAGATCCGATAAAAAACAGACGATAATCAACCGTGATGTGTCCAATGAGAAAATTGCTGAGCTTGGTGAAGAGTATATGCACATCGTAGTGACGACAAACTATCCTGAAAATTTTGATGATAAAGCGATCAATATCTACAGGTCGGTCAACGGTATTCCATTAAAGTAGATTTAAAGTACTTGTAGCTTGGTGCTCTAATATTGCTGTTCCAACAATATTTTTTAAAAATATAATTTCAATTATGAAAAAATTAGACAATAAAATAGCTAAATAACGGGTACTGCACAAGGAATAGGCGCTTTTTTTGGCAAAGTGATGCAAGCAATTATATTACAGGAACAGAACTCATTGTGGACGGGGGACAGACTTTGGGAAAGTCAACAGTATTCTTTAGAAGAAATCATTAATAGAAAAAATCATTAATAGAAAAAATCAGATAAATGGAAAAACATCGATTAATGCACAGTTGGCAAACTGACGAATTTGGTGAAGTCAGTAAAGTTTTACAATTAAGAGAGTTACCTGTACCTGATCCGGGCAAGGGTGAAGCACTTGTTAAGGTAATGATATCAAGTCTCGGACTTCCGGACAAGCTCGCAGTGGAAGGTGATTACCCATACGTGCCTAACCCACCCGTCACTCCTGGACAGGAATTCGTTGGGATTGTGGAAAAGGCAGGATTAGATTTTCCCTATGCTGAAGGAACAAAAATTCTGGGATCGAGCGAATACTATGGTAAAGGATATGGGGCCGCGGCAGATTATACGATTTGTTCGAAAACCACTGCACTGCCTTTCCCTGATGAGCAGGCAGTGGCGTTTCCAGGTACCTATCAAGTTGCATATGTAGGCTTGGTAGATCGGGCTTCCATTAAGCAGGGCGAATCATTATTGGTTTTGGGAGCCGCCGGACGTACCGGGTCCGCGGCTGTGCAGCTTGGAAAGGCATTTGGGGCGAAGGTCATCGCTATTGTAAGAAAAGATGAGCAAAAAGAATACTGTTTCACTCAAGGCGCAGATTACGTACTGAATAGCACTGACGAAAACCTTATTGAAAAAGTAATGGAACTGACGAATGACAAGGGAGCCGACGTAATTTATGATACCGTAGGTGGAGAAGCACATAAATCCGTAATAAATGCCATTGCCTACAAAGGAAGAGTCATTTTAGTAGGCTTTGCTGGCGGAAGTTGGCCGGAGATCAATCCTCAACATATTATGTTCAAAGGATATGCTGTTATGGGTGCGTTAAATACCGTGCGAACAGATGAAGAAAAGCAGAATGCCATAAACAATTTCTCTGAATTTATTAGGAATGGTTACATACAGCCTCCAAAAGCAAAACTTTTTGATTTTACTGACACCATAAGCGCAATGTCTGAAATAGGGAACTCAAGCGGTGGAATTGCTATACAGGTAAACAGGGAAATTTAGTGATTTGTCATTATATATTCGCTTTTAAGTACGATTTTTTCGCTTTTACGACAGAACTATTTGCCAGATGTATTTAATGATCTATTTTTCGAGATTAGAAATGAGATTATTACGAATAGTATAAAATAATCAATATAGATTATGAATATAATAAAGAACATCACGTCCACGAAACTGCTGGTCATAAGCCTGATCAGTAGTTTATTTATCCTGGACCAAGTCAATACGGCCCTTTTCAGAATGAACAGCATTCCCTGCAGTAATAAGCTCAACTTCCGGCATATTTTTGATTTTTTCCTCTATTGTAGCACCAACATACCTACTTCTAAAACTTGCGAAATCAGGTTCTGATAAGGCGAAATATGCGTATATCAATTTAACATTTGAGACTGTTGTCAATGGTTGCGTATCATTGATGGTAACTAAGCTTCCTTTTTTAAACGGTAATTTGCCAATATATCCGTCTACCGGAGCTTTGATTATGGTAAAACCCATCCTTATACTAGATTTTTCATTTGCTGCAATAGCTTGATTAACAGCTGCCTTTGTTGCTTCGAACTCTTCTTTAGCAGTAGCTAACTGAACAGGTGCAATCACCTTTGTTGCGACTAGGGGTATAAGTCGTTCCATTTCCACTTGTGCTTTTCGCATATTAGCCGTCGCAATTGATAGTGCAGCTGAAGAATTATTAAATTCTTCCTTATAAATATCAGATTCAATACTAAAAAGAGGTTGTCCAGCCTTCACTAATGCTCCCTCTTCCACAAATATTTTTTTAGATAGCCATCAACTTGTGAACGAATCTGTATATTTTCCTTACCTTCAAGCGAGGCAGGAAATTCCTGATAGGTGGTTGCTTCTGATGCTTGGGCCGAGAGAACAGGGTAGGATGGGACAATGGTTTTCGATTGCTCCTTTGAATCAGAACAGCTACATATGATCAAAATTAGAGTTCCAAATTTAAAGCTTAGATCGAAGCAGCTTAGACTACGAGTTAAACGTAACATAGATAAAGAGATTATATTTAATTTATAGCTCCTGCATATGCAGTAATACATTTTGATGTGCAATTGTACGAATAAGCTAAAGCAAATGGGAACTCAAATTCCCTATCAGGAAAAGAACGGTTTTGAACACGAAAAAATATGTCTGAAAAATTTCCCAACGGATGCACTTTTATAGCTTAATATATAAAATCAAATGAGTTTGATGCATTCATTATGGTAAATTCTGAACTCAAGATGAATATTGTCGATAACGCATTATCAAGTAAAAAACAGAAGCTCTCCTCTACTATATTTATCGGTTTAGATATGCTTAAGAATTCATTTCACAAGACCATTTCGAAAGCTTTGTACATATACTTTTTTACATCGCAAGGTTATCCATTGGAAATTCGAACTAATTGGTATGTAAAGACATATCCAAAAAATTATTGAGTTGAAACAAAATTATGTGTACTTTTAAATTAGCTGTAATTGACGCCCGTTCGCTGTATTTATTTTCTTGAACTTCCTGCCAATATAAATTTGGACCTTTCACCAATTAATTTTAGAGCTAATTAGCTCAACTTTGCTCTATAACTTTTAAATATAAAAATATGAGCAAAAGAATTTTAATTACAGGAGCTGCAAGTGGATTTGGAAAAATTGCTGCATTTGATTTAGCAAAAAAAGGACACAAAGTAATAGCAACAGCACAGGTTTACCCGCAAATGAGCGACCTGATAAGAGAAGCCAAAGAGCAAGGAATAGAATTGACCGTGGATAAATTAGATGTAACCAATGCAGCAGACATCGCTTACGTCAGCCAAAAATACGACATCGATATTTTAATCAGCAACGCCGGAATTATGGAAGGTGGACCAATTGCAGAGCAACCCATAGATTTGATCCGTTCGATGTTTGACGTCAATGTTTTCGGCGGATTGCAATTGGCGCAAGGTTTCATCAAGAAATTCATTGACGAAAAAAGGCCCGGCAAAATTGTTTTCACAACGTCAATGGGCGAATTATGGACGGTTCCTTACGTTGCCGCATATTGTGCTTCAAAACACGCTATGGGTTCCATCGCCGAAGGTTTGAAAACAGAATTAGCAGCATTCAACATCAAAATTGCAACTTGTAATCCCGGTATTTTTGGAACTGGTTTCAACGACCGTGGCGTGGACACTATTTCACGTTGGTACAATCCATCAACCAATTTCACACCTCCATCAGCTTTTGACGGGACAGCCGAAGCTTTGGCAAACCAGTTAGATCCTCAATCAATGGCCGAATGTATCGTAGATGTGGCTTTGGATGAGAATTCTAACTTCAGAAATGTACATCCAAAAGAAACCGAAGATTTTGTAAAACAACTGCAGGCAGAGGCCTGGACAGCAAAAAGCTAAATGAAATTCCGGAAAGCACGGACGAAAGATCTGTGCTTTGCTACACAAAAGAGCTCCGCTCAAATCGGGTTGTGAATATCGGGTTGCCGTCAACTCTATTTGACGATAAAAAGAACAGTAATCATTAGACAGAAATAAAATGAACATCACTTATAAGGAAGCAACAAAAGCATTGAACGTTGCGATAGAAAAAGCAAAAACATTAAACATTCCAGTAAGTATTGCCGTGGTTGATGCAGGCGGACATTTGATTTCTTTTGCAAGATTAGATAGTGTTTACGGTGTAATTGATTTTGCGGTGAAAAAAGCAAGAACAGCCGCAATGTTTGGCGTCGACAGCGAAATAATGGGAACAATCGTTTCCGGTGCAGACATTCACGGGTACGGAATGCTGAATTCAAATGACGGATTATTGACCATTGCAGGTGGTGTTGTCATCAAAAATAGGGAAGGCAATATTATCGGAGCCATCGCATCCTCGGGTGGTTCGCCGCAACAAGACAAAGAAATTGCAAATGCAGGGGCAGTTGTTATCAATTAAAATTTAAGATATTTGTAGTATGGAAGCAAAGCGTGAAATCATTTTTGATAAGTTGGTTTATTCCTGTGTTTTTGAAAAACACAGAGGAAATGAAGAATTTATTCCCGAGCATTTTTTAGGGTTTCAACTATCGGGAGAAACGCATGCTTTCCACGCTGATGGAAATACGATAATTCCAGAAAATACAATTGCATTGGTTCGGAAAAACCAATTGATAAGGACAATTAAGTATCCTGCAAAATCGGGGAAATATCAGTTTTTATCGATTACCTTGGACAAGGAAACGCTGCAACAATATGCTCTGGAAAATAAGGTTGTGGTAGATAAAAAATATTCAGGTAAACAGAAATTGTTTTTTGAACCGGATGATTTTCTACAAAATTATTTCATTTCATTAGTGCCTTATATCAATAAGACAAAAGAAGCAACACCAAGATTAGCAGATTTAAAAATCAGGGAAGCGATAGAATTGTTACTACAGAGCAACCCTGATTTTAAACAAATATTATTCGATTTTTCTGAGCCATACAAAATGGATTTGGAAGAATTCATGAACCAAAATTATATGTTCAATGTTTCGGTGGAATCCTTTGCTAAGCTCACCGGTAGAAGTCTTTCGGGCTTTAAGCGAGACTTCTCCAAAACATTTAACACAACACCAAAACAATGGTTGCTGGCAAAACGTCTGGATGAAGCTCATTATTTAATCAAACATAAAAAGCAAAAACCGGCCGATTTTTATCTGGATTTAGGCTTTGAAAACCTGTCTCATTTTTATACTTCGTTCAAAGAAAAATTTGATTTAACTACCTCGCAAATTTAAAAGAATGGATTTTATACAATATATGGAAACCTCGAATGCTTATCAACATCAAAGCTTGCGGCTTTATTTTGACTTGTTTTCCACCTACAGAAGGTTCCCCAAAGTCTCGGTATATATAAGCACTAACGTAATGGAATCGAATACTGCATGCGATAAAATAACTATCCAAAGGTTATTATCAAAATTCTTAAATAGAAATCCCCAGAAAAATCCTCCTAATGTCGCTGCTACTATCCCATAAATATCCTGTTGCCAATGGTAAAGGCCAAATAATAGACTGGTTGCAGTAATACTGAGGGCTATACTTGAATTTTTGAAAAACGTTTTTTCGAATATGGATTGGATAAAGCCACGAAATACAATCTCTTCGTAAAACCCGCCTACAAGCCATGCCATGCTAATGTACATTATTAATCTTTGTATGCTGCCCCTTATAAAATTATATTCTGTATAGTCTGGAACAACGAAGAGATTTTTTATCAATGGAATGTAAACAAACTGCATAAAACCCACCCATACCACAGCTGAAATTATACCGATCAGAATTGCTTTTCTTGTAAAAGATCTCTTGGCAAGACCTATATCGCGAAACGTCCTGCCTTTTTTCCGAAGAAGAAACCAGATCATCAGCAGACAAACAATAGAATAAGAATAAAGCGGTAGGGGGACCAGGTGGGGGAATAGTACAAGAAATACTATACCACCCGCATCGGTAAGCTTGTTAAGAGCGTTATTTTTCATTTTATCCATAGAAATCATTGTAGATCAATTTCTTGTATGCAATAAAAATAAGAATTTCTTTACTGGATATATATTTATTAGTTCATCTTAAGTTGAAAAGCTACTGTTTTTTTATGTTTCGATGTGCTGGGCAAACCATGGGTAGGTCTAAAATTTTTGCCAACTATCAGCTTTTAGTCTTTTTCTAACGTTGAATCAAATCGCCGGATTCCGTCTAGTGAATTTGACAGGATGTTATTCGAACTCTTTTTTTTACTGATATGGAAAGTGTTTTGGATTTATGTTGCTGATAATGAGGTGATTTTACTTATACTGCTGATTTAGCATCTTATTAACTTATTATATGATTTCATTTTTTAGATATTTGCATATGGCTCTATTTATAACTATAGCTGACATATCTACCGATGATGATAGAACTAGAAATTTTGGCTTAATCGGCGCAGCTTTTGGATTGGGGTTTATTATAGGTCCGGTAGTAGGTGGTTTACTTGGACATTATGGAGCAAGAGTTCCCTTTTATTTCGCTGCTATATTATGCATGGTGAATTTTCTTTACGGCCTGCTTATACTACCAAAAAGTTTAGAAAAAGATAAACGTCGGTCATTTAACTGGAAACGTGCAAACCCTATTGGAGCAATTAATTTTTTGATAAAACAGTCAAAAATATCGAATTTCGTCATTGCTTTAATTTTGGTCTATGTTGCCCTCCACGCTGTACAAAGCAATTGGCATTTTTTTACTATGTATAAATTTAATTGGACGGAAAGAACTGTAGGTCTATCGCTTGGTTTTCTTGGTTTATTGCTTGGCCTAGTACAGGGAATTCTAATTAGATGGACAACTCCAAAATTAGGAGAACATAAAAGTGTATATTTTGGGTTGCTATTTTATGCATTAGGTTTAATGCTCTTTGCATTTACTAATCAAGGATGGATGATGTTTGTTTTTCTCGTTCCCTATTCCTTAGGTGGAATCTGCGGGCCCGCACTTCAATCAATAATCAGTAAAAATGTTCCTGCCAATGAACAGGGTGAACTGCAGGGAGCATTGTCAAGTTTAGTGAGCGCTACTTCTATTTTGGGGCCTCCAATTATGACAAACTTATTCTATTATTTCACTCATGATAAAGCACCATTTCAATTTTCAGGAGCACCATTTTTTCTAGCATCCATTTTAATGTTTATTAGTATAATTATTATATATTTTGCTTTTCGACAAAAAAGTGAAAAAAAAAGCTAAAGATTAAAAAAATGCAATAATAATCTCCAGTTTTTTGTTGCAATTCCAAGATTTCTATATATTAAAAAAAGAAGCTGTCTCAATACTAAAATTTGGGACGGTTTTTTTATTGGATTGAATTTTTATCAGATGCTAGCAATTTTAGGAAACGGGAAAAAATTACCTTTATGGAAGGCCGAGAAAGTATTAGTATTTTATGGATCAAGTATAAAACTTGGGGCGGCTAAATTTTCGGCGTTTTGCGATGGTGGCGTAGTTGAAACACAATCTTCGATTTACATAAAAGTTTACAATATATGGAAACCTCGAGTGCTTATTCCAATTGGTTTATTATTCTTGATGAACTTAGGTTACGGCGGATATTTACTCTTTTCCAAGCCAAAAGAGTGCAAGCTGCAACCAAAATACTTTAATCAGTAACAAACAAGAAAAAGAACTTAGTCTGTAACAAGTATCACATCCTAACATTTTCAAGTTATTGTTGAATTTTGCAGTTTCACCCGCCTGACGTAAAATACTTGTCCGCCGTAAGGCTTTTTACCTTCCAAGTTTGCTCAATATATTGTTCATTTCTTTAAATTGCTGTTCGTTGTTTGAAGCATAAATTAAGTCGTAATAATTGTCATTTTTCTGAATTGCAATTACATCGTTTTCGAGATTTCCGAAAAAGTCGATACCAATCCATTTTGAGAATGAAAAATCTCTTTTCTTAAAATTCTCTTCTATAATTTTAAGCTCTTCGTTATTTATGTTTGTAAATTCTTCTGAGCTAAATTGAAGCGCAAAAACTGCTTGCAGATTTGCCATTGCTTTTAAAAAATCAGTTAAAGAATTGGTTTCCTTACTCCATTCCTGTTCTTCGTAGCTCATATAAACTGGCGGATTGTCGAGATGCAAGTCATTTTTGTCAATTCCCCAAACACAAGCCCATTGGTTTTCGACGTAAAAAATCAGATAATCATTATTTTTAGAAAACCTTAATTTTTCGGGTTCAATAAGTCTGTCTTGGGTTTGATTAAGTTCTCTTATTTTCCCCAATTGTAGGTAATAATCAAACAGCATTTTGGGAATGCTGGTACAAATATTTTTAAATACAGAAATTTCATCTTCCGAAAAACCGTTATTTTCAGTGATATCAAAAAGTTGTTTTATTTCTTTAAACGCTGTCATTATATTTTTGAGTGTTTTGTGCTTAATGTACTGATTGTATTTCTGGCTTGGCGTTAGGGTGGGACTCCGCAGGATACTCACGCTTAAACATCAGTCCATCTAACGCAAGGCTCTTGTTAGCTGCCGTTATATATCAAGGTGCATTTTGTGGTCAAGGTAAATGTGAATTTCCGTTCCATTGATTTGTCAAAGTCATAGTAATTAATGTCTGGCACAAAACCAGTCCATTTAAGAATTTCAAGAATTAGGTCTGTTCCATCGTCTAAAAGTTCTTCAATTATAAGTCTATCCATACTTGAATTTATTTGGTCTGTCAATAATGGCAGCTAACGGTTCGGCGCTTTGCAGTTTCGCCCCACTATTGCAAAACCCTTGTTACCTGCAGCTTTTTGTTATTAGTTAGATTTTCATTTTGTCATTTAAACCCAAATAATATTTTTCAAGCATTTTTGTATTAATAATCCGTTCGTCTGTTTTATCATCATTTTTGTCTGTGTAAACAAGCCATTTATTGTATAATTCGTAGAATATTTTTGTTCCACTTTCTGTCAGGTCGTTATTTAAAAAGTTCATATGCAATATTCTGTCTTGTTTATCAAGTGGGTTTATTTTCAGAAGTCCTTTGTCATAACAAAACCGTAAAAACGTGATGTGTAAATTATATATTTTTGTAATGCTGTCTTGATAACTACTATTAACTTTAAAAAGATAAGAAATGTCAGTTACAAAGTCTTTTTGAAAGTATAAGTCATCATAAGTAGTAATAATGGCTTTCTCTAACAATTCAAAATTGTCATTATATTCAATTTGTATTAGTTTGTAATAGCCCCAATCGAAAGTTTTCTCTTCAATTGCATTTGGAAATATTTTTTTTAAATTTTCTGTTGAAATTAATAATAGTTTATTGTCAAAAAGAACTCCAATTCTTTTCCCATTTCTATATAAAACATAGTCACTAAACATTTTCTCAACCATTATGTTGCGAATACTTTTAGTTTTCTTATAAAATTCGTCTGCGTATTTTTTTGTTGTCATATTGGTTACTCAATGTTGTTGGTCAATAAAGTTACGGGTAACTTGCAGATTGGCGCAACTTTGTCGTTTTTATTTATTCACTGTCGTTTGCTACCGTTTTAAAATTAAGGTATTTTATGTTTCAATGGCAAACGCTGGGTTTCGTTTACGTTTCGTAAAAAAAGCGTTTTTTGCACTTCAGCCCGCCTGATGCAAAACCCTTGTTGGCGGTAGTGCTATTTTTCAATTCGTTTTTTCACAATTTCTAAAAGTTCGTCTTTTGTCATAAATGTATTTATAAAATCTTCCAGATTTCCTTCGTTAGTTACTTCTCTAAAAAATACTTCGTGGTCAGTTCCAAACAGAGTTGGGTTTTGTGGGTTTGGGTCTGTTAAACAGATGTAATAATTGTCTGGAAAACCATAACTATAAAATAGTTCAATAAAGTCTGGTGTTTTGTCGTTAGTTACTTTTATTATTTCACTTAAATCAGCTTCTTCTTCGTCGGTGAAATCAATATTCCATTCTTCAAAGTCGTCTGTTCCTTCTTTAAAAGGTGTAAAAAGTCTCGGTTGCCAAAATATTTGTCCGTAGCCTTCTTTTGTCAAACAAAAATATTTTTCTATAATTTTGTCATAAAGTGCTTGTTTGTCTCTGTTAAATAGTTCTTCGTTCTCATTGATAAACGCCCCAATTCCATAAATTGGTTCTGCTTGTTCGGCTGTTTGCCAAGGCGTGTCTTCTGGTTTTTGATAAAGTACAGTGTTAAAAGTTATGGAAAGAATATCTTCCGCTAATGAGTTTCCTTTAACGTTGTCAATATTTCCTCCAAGTTGTCTTATTTTTTCTAAAATTTCTGTTTTCATTTTGTGTTATTGTTAGTCAGGTTGCGGTCGGTCAAGCATTACCGCTAACGTTTCGGGGCTTTGCGATGGTGGAGTAGTCGAAGCACAAAAACTGAATTTATTAATAAAGCTTAATTGAAAAACTGCCGTTGAACTTTGCAGTTTCGCCCCACTATTGCAAAACCCTTGTTAGCCGTTCGCTTTTTTGTCCACCGAAATTTGGTTTTATATAATTGGTTCGTCATAAGCATCTCCTAATTTTTCGAAGTCTTCTTGTAGCCAATACCAATGCTTTCCTTTATTTGCGTATAAATTTTTCAATAGTTCAGTGAAATTTTTCGCAACAATTGCAGAGTCGCCTTGTAATGAATGAGTTTCGTAGAAGCTGTCATAACATTGTCCATTTCGTTCGTTTGTCAAGTCGATGCTGATATATTGGCTCATTTCATCAACTTTTGCTATCAAATACCATTCATTACAAACTTCGCCTTCAAGCTCTTCCCAAATAACATCATCTTTTGGGTATAAGTATTTATTTGTCGGAATAAACTCCTCTCTTCCTACAATCGTTATTCCGTATGGTTTGCTTTCAAACAATTTAATTCCGTCTGTCAATTCGTAAAATTCTTTTAAGTCGTCAGGAATATTTGTCGGTAAAGCAATTTCCTTGTTCGCTGGTCTGACCTCGCAGTTCTCGTCCTGCTTGATTAAGTTTATAAGTTCTGTTATATTCATAATTTCTAATTAGTTATTTTGGTCTAGGCGGTGTCGGTAAAGTGACGCACAACTTGCAGATTGGCGCAACTTTGTCGTTTTTAATTATTTACTGCCGTTTGTTGCCATTTTAAAATTAAGGTATTTTATGTTTCAATGGCAAACGATTTACAATTCGCTGAGTTTCGATTACGTTTCGTAAAAAAAGAGTTTTTTGCACTTCAACTCGCCATTACGCCAAACCCTTGTTATGTGCCGTTAAATTGGTCATTCCATTATTAAGGCATAAAACCTTTTGATTCTAGGTTACTATTTTCATAACCCGCTGGAGCAATATTAAGCTCATCTAAATAGATATGAAATTGATCTTCTACCTGATCTACTTCTAAAATCTGAAAATATTCTAATAGCCCTTCGGGCATTAACAAGGATAATAATTTACGTTCGGCAGCTTGCAAGTGTTCTCTAGTTTTTAAAAACACTAAACTAAGTATTTTTTCAATTCCCCCCCAAGAATTATGCTTAATCCAAAATTTATATCATATGAAGAAGAGAAAAGTGCCTTTAAACGCAAAAGAGCAGCTTTTTACAGTTGCTCTTCGTTCGGCGGAAAGGATTATCTTCGAACTCTCTACTAATTGATCTCAATTGGATTTTGAGTATATAGGTTTGAATTTTAGTACTTTATGTCTTGATTTTGTTTGGTTAGAATCCTCTAAGAACGGAACAAAAACAGCGATTTGCATATCCAAGACATGATATGAGAAAGTTTGCGGCAGATACTAATGAAGTCTATAAATTGGTCAATACTGCTTTCTGTGAAAGGAAATAGTTGAAAATCCAGATAGCTTGTAACTGCTGATCTGCATTTTCAACTATTTCTCAACCATTAAAATTTATTTATTCTGAATACAACGGATGTTTGCTCCAACCGGCTTTTGCAAAGTACTGGCTCCCATTCCGTCAACCAGATTTCTAAACACAAAAAAATCACCAAAAGTTGCATTAGTACTGGATTGACTGGATGCCCAGTAAACACCTTCTTTTCCGCGAAGTGATAAGCCGCCTTCTATTTGTTCCCGTCTTCCTGCCCCCGGAAATAATAAATTAATATCACCGCTCTTTTTACTCGTGAGTAGCATGGCGGCATCATAGCCAGGGAGATTGTCAAGTGAGGAGCCATCGCCCCAAGTGCCTTTTTGTGTCGCTACAGTTCGGCTCTTAAGTCTATTGAATTCTGTAATAGTAGGAATTCTTGATCCTGCAGAACAAGGATCATTTGCTGTAACTTTTACAGGTGCGGTTTCCGTTCCGCTGTTCCATGAATTGGCAGGAAGATAAAGATTGTTATTCCATCCTGCAATCACTCCATCTCCGCTGGTACTGGCATTAGCTACAATAGCCTGCTGCCCCCATTGGTAATAATCGCCATGTAATGCTTGTGTTGCTGTGTTCGCTAAATTGCCAGAGGCAGGGTTCATCATCGTAGCTCCAAGATTATAACGATCCCAGCGATAACCTCCTATTACAGCGTACAGTGCATCAGGCTGGTTTGCAGTACGGGTTTCGCCGTCAGCATTGACATATCGGTCACTGTTAAAACGTAATTTTAATGTGTACGAATAGCCGGGCTTCATCCCTAAGCCGCTATTTGTGAAGTTAAAATAGACTTCATAGGCATTTACATCATGACCAATCTTTATACTTCCAGGATTGATCAAAAGACTAACTTGATAATTTGTGCGTCCCTGTTGGTTTACCATTACGGTTTTTCCGGTTGTTGTTAAATTTTGCAATGGGAAATAATATGATGGCACAGCAACCCCTGTCCCTGGGATTACCTCTCCTGTACTCATATTGATAATTGGGGCATAGACTGTACCAGGAGTATAATCCATAGAACCATTTACTGGTACTTCGGAAACATAACCTCCCTTTTGGTAGCCAGCCTGACCGAATACACCTGTCTCATCGCTATCATCAACAAGAATATTCACTTTTGTAAACATATGTTTTAGGGGAGTAGTCAAAGGAGTTGGTATATTGTTGCCTAGAATGGTCACGTCCTTTTCCACGGCATACATATAGTCCCCTTCACTTTCTGTAGCCAAAGGATAATTCAATGTGAACCCGGATTCAGGGTCACTGGTCGGGTACATGTTTAGTAAATGATCGACTTCAGGCGGATCATTCACCGTTGATCCCAGCGAGAAAATAAAGAAGTTATATTTTTTTCCAACAATTAATTTATCACCAAAAAAAACCTGATTTGGATCAGAAGCATCACCAACAGCCTGGTCAACGTAAGTACCATCGGTGTTAAAAGCAACTACCCTATATTTTACCGCACCCCGTAAAGATAAGAGCTTGGTGTCAGCCTTACTGCCTGTAGAAGCTTTAAGTCTTGTACTCGAAGGAATATCTTCAGTGAGCTCTGCTGTAAGTGTGAAGGGACCGGATTTAATTTCTTTGGTTACGGATAATGGGGTGTTGGATTCCAAAGTGCCATTTTTTGTGGATGCCTTTGCCGTGGAGATGTTATCGCCCCCAAATTCTGATTCAATTAAGGTTAATTTTATACCTTTTTGGGAGGTGTCAACAGTGTTTTCACTTTTATCCTTAGTACATGAGATGACCGTTAGGAATAGAACGATGACGGTTATTTTCAGCTTTGCAAGCTGATAGAAGTTTTTCATAATTTGTTGTATAAGATTACATATTGTTACTAATTCCACCATTCACCTGACGGATCCTTGGTCTCCGATCCGCCATTTAACCATTCTTCCTCTTGGACGCCACTACCCCCACCAGGCTGGGCTGAGCCTGCAGAGCCTGCAGCCACACTTTGCTCCATCTTCAGATGCAATCGTTCGATTGCGGGTGAGATGTAAATTTTTTTTTGCTTTTCTTTTTTCATGTTTACTTTATCTGATAAATAATATAGACCGTTTGTTCACTAGATCCCGCAAAATGAAGAAATTGATAACACAGTATCTTGCCAGAGTGATCCTGTTGACGAGTGAGATTTTTTGCTTTCCATCAATGATGTTTTCTAGGTTTGTCTTTCGCTTAATATATGGCCTGATCTAGGATAGATAGTTATCCATTAGATCAATTATTCATTCCGGATACATTTTAATATATCTAATTGTAGAATGTTAAAGCAAAAATAAAGAAGAACACAAATACATTTACAACCAGACTATATCACATGTGTATCACATAAATATCTCAAATATTATTGGTCCATAAGCAGTGTTTGGCTACAGTAAGCTTTCCTCGAAATAAATTACTCTTATTTCTAATTTTAATTAAGCGTTTTTTTTCTAAATAGTATTTTATTTTTTTTATAGGACGGGAGTAGGGTAGTTTTTCTAATATTTAAACTGTTGATTAATTCGAATATTGCTGATTGCCTTGCGAATTCGAATTGTTATTCTGCGAATAATAAAACTTGAACGTTAAATCTACACAGGAAAAAAATTATACTTTATATTTAATTTTGTTTATCTCATAATAGTGAGATATTTTAAAGTAAAGCGACTGTGTGGGGTTTGTTCACTTTAAAAGTTACATCATGAAACAATTGTATAAAAACCTTTTATTATCTATTGACAAAGAAGAAAAGACTGCTTCCAGAAATAGGAAAAGTGTTATTTGCGAAGCATATCATATGTTATCTTTTCTACGGGAATTACTGACAGAAATTAAAGCTGAGGTTTTGGCAAAAGGATTTGTCAATGCTCAGGACGAAATCGTCTTTTTTAAATGTGTTAAGCCTCAGGTTTTGGGTAAACTTATTTATTACAATAAGTTTATCATTTTGGAGTCACATGCTTCTCAAACTGAAGAGCTTAAACAGCTGTATTATGCTGCCCAGCTTAAGCTTCTCAACAAAGAGTTTAAAAAGGATATTGGCGCCTCTGATTTTTATAAATATTACCGTTCCGGACGTATCGATAAGGATGAAACCTATTACAGGCTCGGTAATATTAACTTTTACGAGGGGTTGAACAGTTTCTTTTTTGAGATAGATGCAGAGTTTTCTACGCACTATGACTATAAGATCGCTAAAATAATCTCCTTTGATCTTTTGCATAATTATGTATGCTCTAAGCTAAGTAAGAGAGACGAATTCGGAAAGGATACAGTTGCTTCTATAGAAAACTCAGAATTTTCGTGGACCGATTCCAAAAATGCATTGATCGAATTGATTTACGCACTGCATATCTCAGGCAGTGTTTCACACGGTAGAGCAGGGATCAAAAAATCATAAATCCTTTGATATTAAAAGCTATTTCCAGATTCAGTTGGAGCATTTCCGGGAAGGAACCGTTTTTAAAACTTTGTCGACTGATAAGTGGGAAGATAGAAAGAAAGCTGAAGCCATTATACGATTGGTGGAACGATCAGGAAATGCTGTCGTAAAACAAGTTGAAACCAAACCAAGTATTATTCAGGCCCCGCTACTTTTTGATCTTACAGGTCTGCAGAAGGAAGCGAATAAAAAATTTGGCTATTCTGCGGAAAGAACACTGGAACTCGCTCAGAAACTGTACGAAAAGAAGTTTATCACCTATCCAAGGACAGGATCAAAGTACATTCCCGAGGATGTCTGGCCTGAAATACCGGGTTTAATATTGGCCCTAAACTCTCGTCAGTCCTGTAAAGAAGCTGTAGAAAAAGTGAAGTGGGAACGGTATAATAAACATATTTTGAATAGTTTAAAAGTAACCGACCATCACGGTATTTTGATTACAGAGAATGTTCCAACAGTGTTGGATGGCCAGGAAAATGCCCTGTACAATATGATTGCAAAGCGGTTGCTTGAAGCTGTATCTTCGGCCTGCCACCGTGAGATCACAGATATTACGTTATCGGTTTCGGATTATGACTTTACCCTGAAAGCTGTTAAAATAACCTCCGGAGGCTGGAAACTAATCAATGGAGATTTTGAGCAGGAGGGAGATGATCTGGTTAATGACCTTCCAGGAATGGACTTAGGTAATTTTCGAGCTCCTGATAGCTGGTTGGTATAGTGAATATGTCCGCATACTTTTTGTTCAGCAATTCAATTGCATGTGGAAAAGTGCAGTATTTACCGTTTTCATAGATCTTTAAGAACCATATGATTGCTGCCAATAAGATAATTGGGGACTCAACAAAAAAGTCGCCCTGCTTCTGGATCCATGTTTTGTTGAGATTGAGCATTATGGTGTATGATGCTTCATAGGCATCAGAAATGTCGGTCATGAATTTCGGATTCAGTGGGTTACAACGGTGGCTTTTACGGGGATTATCAAAGTTAATGACATAAAATTTAGGTTTAATCTTGTAATTGTCACTGTGCCGCAGGAGGTGATTATAAGCGATCAGCAAAAGATCATCGAACTTGAAATCATAGATATACATGGAGAACCCTTTCTCGATGTGCTGCTTGATATAATTATTGACAATGGCGTAGCTTTTACCACTTCCTGGAGTTCCCAAAACCATGGATGCACGAAATACATTCACTACCGAAATCCAGCCATCATTCCATTTTTCATCATAGTAAAATTTTGTTGGAAGGTTGACCGAAAACTCATTTTCGATAAGCCTGGTTTCCTGCATAAAACTTTCGTTTTCATTATTGAAAGGATCATCCATTAATCTGTTCTTAAGCAGTCTGCTCATCCATAAACCGGCAACCATAAGCAGGATAAAGCCTACAGAAGTTGTGAGTATGTATAGTAAATTGGAAATTTTAAGAATAGGGAAATTTAGAAAGTAAAGTAATGAACCTGATACAAGGCAGGTATTAATGTTTTTCCATTTGATTTTCTCGTTCTTAACACCCTTTGTACAAAGACAACTTAACGCCAATAAGATCAATGCAAACAGCTTACTGTATAAAGAGTTACTAAAAAGACCGGATGTTCTCTGAAAATTCTTTAAAATCCTTTCCAAAACTTCAAGTGTCCATCCCAGTCCATAAAAAATAGAATAGCAGAACCAATAGAAATTCATCAAAACCAAAAGGATGCTCACGGCTCTCATAAAGGCCATTATTTTTGCGAGTCCTCTCAAATCATCTTCTTGCATAGCTGAGAATTTTCAGCATAGATATTGAGCGAAGCGCCATTTTTTTGTTTTAGGGTTATTACGTGAATAGTTTTACCTATTATATCTTAATCTGACGTACTGATATTTTGAAAAATTGATTGAATAGTTTCAAAAATATTTCTATTTTGTGAGGAGGTATTGAGTAAAAATAGTAGGGGCCCAGAACAGGTATGGATGACATAATAGGGAAATCGGAAAGTCCTTTTGATAAACAAACTTTTCGAATTACTTTCAAATCGAAGGATTACCAGGTTGTTTTATTAAAAACAGATCTTAAAAAGAATCAAACGGAAATTAGCGTTCTGCTTGATGGTTCTGTGCAGAAAATGATCAAAAAAAATAATAAGTGGTGCTTTGATCACGGTAAGGATGAGGAACTTGCAAATGACATTTGGAGAGCAATTTCACTTCGTTATCGAATTTTTACTTAAGAAATACGATGCTTTCAAAGTTTTTAAATTTTCGTAAAGTTGGGATAGGTTTGGAGCCAAATGCTGAATAAGATAATATGACTGGCTCACCTTCTCTTTTTTAAAGGTTATGGAAATTATGATAATTTGCTACATTTACAGAATAACGCACCCATCTAAAAGTGCATTTACAAGTAAAGCTAGGTTGAGGGTAAGGCAGAAGTAAATTATAATATAGTTAAGGATGGTAAAGAAATGAACTTTTATCTGGCTTCTAATATCATTGTTGAGTTAAAAGCTGGAGTGAATTATTTGTTTCGTGTAGAAATAAAAGAAAATAACAATTTATCAAATGAAAATAGTAATTTTAAGTCTAATTGTATTAAACTTCACCTTAATTAGTTGTCAAAACAAAAATGATAATAACAGTAAAGTTTTAAACAAAGCAAACAGCCAACATCCAAATCATGAAAATAAAAATTCTTTGATTACTAAAAAAGATTTAGATTTAATCGATCTTCAATTTGGAAAAAACATCGAAGATTTTTTAATTGGAACGGGCTTATTACCAATAGTGAATGAGTGGTCTACAAACATGGATTATGAAGAATATTTTTTTCCGAAAAACAAGAAAATAAATGTTCTAATAGCTGGAAATATAATAGACTTTAATAAATCTGATGCCAAAATTTTTTATTTCAAAGAGAGTAAAAAAGTTTGGTTGTGTGATATTGAGCTATTTAATCAAGCTAATAATACTAAAGTTATTGCTGATATAACAAACAAACTGAATTCAAAACCTAGTTTTTATAATAAAACCATAAATACTCCAGAACACCCTATAACAATTAATGAAAATGGAGAGCCAGAAACAGATCATATTGAAAAAACAGTTCAAGTCTTGAAAAACAAATCAAATAC
This sequence comes from Sphingobacterium sp. UBA7625, assembly GCF_002484085.1. Lineage (NCBI taxonomy): Bacteria > Pseudomonadati > Bacteroidota > Sphingobacteriia > Sphingobacteriales > Sphingobacteriaceae > Sphingobacterium > Sphingobacterium sp. UBA7625. The sequence goes on along the minus strand of NZ_DLJD01000014.1, from coordinate 33,758 downwards.
AGTAACTTATTTTATTATTGACGAAAATAACGTTACTAAGAATGAAAAAAAATTAAGAATTCTTATGTTGCATAGAAACTCCTCTAAGTACAAAGAATATTTAGACGGTTTGTCGTCTTGGGGATATAAAGAATAATACTATGATGTGGAACTCAGAGACATCGTTTCACTTTCTTTAACTGTAAGAGAAGTCTTTAATTTTGAACTCCCGTTCAATCTTTCAAGATATGAAATAAAAATGTCGGAAGAATAAATCTTCCGACAAGTTTTATTCAGCTCCCTAAATTCAAGATCTTCCCGGTCATATTTGTACTTTATAAATTCTGCAACATGGGAGCGGGCGGTAGTATAGCGCTCATAAGTACCATATGAATACTCTTCCTTCTTCACAAGGGCCAGCATTTCATCATTGTGCAATTGGAACTCTTCAAGTACCTTTACTTTTGATACATTCCTGCCTCTTACAAAATCAATGAGTTTCTGAGCCGTAATGGTCTGGTCATTATTGATGACGTCGGTCCGGTAGTTAGAAATACGATTGGATAAAGAATCCAAAAAGTAATTCAGTGATTTGGCATCTTCCTTACTGCCGGAAGCCCGTTCTGATTTTTGATTCCAACGGGCAACGTCCCATTTACGTTTTGTTGACACCTCTTTTGGGATACCATCAACGGTAATCCTTAAATACACTACTCTTAAACTTTCTTTTTTTTCAGGTGTTTTCAAGAAGAACATTACACCAAAACTGTTTTCAAGCATAATCCAAATTTTATTAAGTTAAAGTTCGAAATATGTTGCTCTTTGGTCAAGTCGTTAATGTGGTTTACGTATTGATTTACAGTACTTTAAATCACTTTTTGTGGCAGTTCTTTTTTTTGACTTGTAAAACTGCCACAAATCTTCCACAAAAATTAGGAGTTTTTTTTTGAAAATTTTGCGATTCCAAAACCCACAAAAAAAGCCTGTAATTCTTAAAAATTACAGGCTTTAAAGCTTTTTTGACGATTTTGAAAGCTTTATGCTTTCTTGTTAGCAGAGAGGAAGGGATTCGAATTTTATTCGATTTTAGCCCTTTTAGAGGTATTTTTCCGATTGCCAATGAAACGTTTTGCCACGATTCTGCCACAATCTTCGTTTACAGGCTCCAAACTGCATTTTTTATGTCTTGGCGGAAAGGGAGGGATTCGTAACCTCAAACAAAAAACATACTGCAAATCAGTTGTTTGAAAATAGAGACAAGACAAACTCTGACAAAACTCTGCCACTTTTAAAAAATGATGGTATATTTGAGAATATGGAATTCAAATATACTACTCCCGAGATTAAAAGAGGAGGGGATGTCACAAAAGTACCTAAAGGCAGTACCAAGAAAAAGGAGCAAGCGAAGAAAGTATGGTATATTAGTTTTCAGGCTTTTAATCCGTCTTCCAATTCAATGGAAAGAAAGCGCTTATCTGGAGATATCAACAGAATAAAAGATCCTGATGATAAAGAAGAGGCCGCCCAAGAACTTTGCGAAACTTATAAACGTCTTTTAGAAGGAGGATGGAATCCTTTTGATGAAACTGGGAACGAAAAGCTCCGCAAGAGCGTGGTAAACCTATCTATGAATGAAGCGGTAAATGCTTTTATTGAGCATCATCAAACTAAAGGAAGTCGAAAAAAGACAATTCAATCTTATGCCTCTAAACTCGCTTTCATCGCAAATTATTTCAATGAAAAGAAGGTGTGCGATATACAGGATAATGAAATAGTTAAGTTTATGAACGAAGTTTCTAGTTCAAACAAGTGGGCTCCAAAAACATTCAATAATGCCAAAGGTATATATTATGGGCTGTATGAGTTTTTGAAATTGGAAAAGTATGTAAGTGAGAATCTTTTCGCATCAATTAAAACTAAGTTTGTCCCCAAGACTGAAAGCCATAAAGTGTTTACAGATGAGGACTTTAAAATAATAATGGAAGCTGTAAACAAAAACAAAATGCTTGCTCTATTCACTAGATCGGTTTATTACACCTGTATACGCCCAGGCGAGCTGATGCAGTTGAAACGCAAGCATTTTGACTTAGATAAGAATCAAATTCTTGTGCCGTCATATATAAGCAAGAATAAGAAGGATGGATTTGTCCATATAACAGACGACTACAAAGCGCTTTTAGAGCAATTTCGTGACATTGATGGTGAATACCATCTTTTCTGTAATGACGAACATCTTTACGGTACCATTCCATTTCATCCAAATAGACCTTATAAAAGACTCATAGCTATTTTAAAGAAGCTTGGTTTAGATAAAAAAGGCTATACTCTCTATAGCTTTAAACACTTTAGTAACGTAAAGAAATTTTTATCAGGATGGACAGTTGCAGAAATAATGAAAGCAAATAGACATGCTTCCATTGAGGAAACTGAGACTTATCTAAAAGACTTACTGGAATTTGTTGATATAACAAAGAAACCAATACCAACCATTTAAAATATAGGGTGAGTCAGTTTTAGAGGATTTCTAGACTATTACGACTCACCCTCTTGTAATTATGAAAGATAATAAACAACTGCAAGGATATTCACCTACTCAATTCAAAATGAATCTAGGGTACATTAAAAATATCCTTTACAAATACCACAAAATATCAGAAACCCTTAATTCGCAGAAACCGCCAGACAGTTACCCAACCTTTATGGAAGAAGTCGAGCGGATAAGCGAGGACGACGATGCGCAGATAAGTATTCTTAGGGACGTCGTCACGAACCAATTTGTCAAATTTGACGGCGACAATAATTCTACACAGGTGTTGGAAATTATTAATCTTGACAACCTAAACAGCACCGAGCGAATTGCAGTTCAAACTTTGGCCGTTATCGTCTATCAGTATTGTATCCATGACTACCAATACTACTTTGCACGCCACGTAGGAGAAAATATGTCGGACAAAGGCGCAAATGATCATGATGAAATTTTTCTAAGAAGAGCTTACGACTTATTAAAGGATCTGAAAAACCTGTTACTATTTAGAGAGGAGGGATTTAACAACAACAAAATCACGATCGACAAAACTGAACAGCGTGATATTGGACAAGGGAAAATGAAAAGCTATTTAGTAAAGGAAAATCAAGTGGAGATTCAAGATCCTTATATAATGAGAAAGATATCGGATATACTTATAGATGAGCTGTTCGATGATATCTTACATATCCCCAATGCCTACATAGACTCGTTGAAATTTACATCGTTTACTACTGAATCCATCAGCTATGGATTTGTAAATCAAGAGTTCGAAAAAATCCGTCCGTCAGTGGAAAAAGCAACCAAGGGGAAACAGCCGAGTAAGAAAGCTGTTTTTAAGGGTTTGATCAGCAAGCTCGTGAGACAATACGTCAAGGACGAAAAATTAACATTCAATGAAAAAGAACTGGACGAGCGGGAAAGCCAATTGCTTGCCTATATGCTATTGAGCTGGTTTGGATTTATTTCCATCGATCTCGTTAATAGCCATAAGGACAGGGATAGCCGAATTAAATATATGGACTCGCTTCCCGAATGGATTGATGTCCCAATTCTGCCCAATAGGATGAATCTTATTTCTAAAGAGGAGTTCCCCTTAAAAATTTTACTCACTCTTAATCAGTTCCCAGTGATTCAATAAAAAAATAGCAAAAAGTGCTGGTGCACAATTTGGCTTTCTTTGTCTCAACAAACAAGGGAAGTTGTTTAACCATGAGCGTTAATGCCCTTGTTTGATAAAACAGACAGGGGCATTTAATTTAGATATGCCCTGTCATAATTGTAAATCTTATGGCATATAAAAAAAATGCTAGCAAATTGGCGTCAGCTATTCGAAGTAATGAAAACCCAGCAGATCAAAAGACCGTCCTAACACATGAAAATGTATTCCGCACGGTGGACGAAAAACGTACTTTTATTAGAGACTTTGAAGCACTAGCGGGGTACAAACGTGAAAGGATAGGTTTATTGATTAATAAATTAAATATCAGTGCTAGAATCCAATTAAACGAAGTCTCTGAAACTGATGATAATGGGAACGAATCCATTGATTTGAAGGTCTATCCAAGCCAACGTGGAGCAATGCCAAGAGGTTATAAAATTCCATCTATTGAACTTGTAAAGCGATTGGTCGATCACGTTTACAGCCCTAGCAATGGTGGGTTTAACATCGAATTGGAGAAATTGGTGAAAATATGTAAGGAAGCAGAAAGACCAAAACGCAAACGACCAGCAAAAATTAAAAGCTCCGACACAGATTCGTCTAAATCAAAAGATTCAGGTACCAGCTCAAATCACTAATTGAATTAACTTAAATCTTGGGGAATAAGGCGCCAATTTTCCAAGATTTAACTAAAAAATATCACTATGCGTTATCATCCGCTATACATACCAAAAGAAATAAAATCCATTAAGGATATAAAGCTATCTGACCTCATATCACAAATTCCATCGGACTGTATATTTAACAAGAATATTGCAGGTATCGGCGCAACCTATCTTGAGATCATGAACAGGCTTCGGAACTCTATAATAATAGTACCATATGTACCTGTTATAAATGGTAAAGTAAAATTTCATAAACAATCCCAAAAAATTCGGGGAGTGACGGATAAAGTTGATGTCAAAATGATCGTCAACTACTTAAAAAACGAAAACATTTATCCCAAGAAACTAATGACGACACCAGAGTCATTTTACAAGATAATCGATGCAATGGATTTACTCGGGATAGATGTCTACAATGATTATTTTCTCATGTTCGACGAATGTGATAGAATAACCACAGATGTCGATTTCAGATCCTCAATAGTCAACCCAATGAACGAATTCTTTAAATTCAAGAACAAAGCATTTGTTTCTGCAACAGCGTTACAACCAAGTGACCCCCGTTTTAGAGACTTTACTTTTTACGAACTTGTCCCTAAATGCAAATACTCACAGCCTCTTAAACTGATTGCAACAAACAATCCACCCGAGGTTTTAAAGGCAGAAATTGAAAAAATCTTTGCGGATGATAGTTGTGCACAGATCTTTGTGTTCTTCAATACTATACATGGTATCCTGACTTTCATTGAAAAGAATAATCTTGCCGACGATTCAGCTGTTTTTTGCTCTAAAATTAATGCGGATCGAATAAAGTCAAAGACTGGACTGCAACTGAATATGTATGATAATATTGATGAGAAATCTCTAAAGCGCATAAACTTCCTGACATCTAGATTCTATACAGCAGTCGATATATTTGCAGACAGTTCACCACATGTATTTATTCTCTCTGATCCTCGTTGGTTTCCCCATACTATGGTCGATCTATACAGAGACGTTGCGCAAATAGGTGGAAGGATAAGAAACTTTGTCCTCAAATCATTTACCTTTATTTCTAGTCATACCAAGAGAAATTTTTACAGATCGGAAGAGGATGCTAGGGAATATTTACGGCTAAACAAATTTGCTTTCAAACAGATACGAGACATGAAAAACACTTCAATATTTGAAGAAAGCAAAGAGCTGATAGATGATATACTGAGACGTACGCCGTATGCGACATTTATGCTAAACGAACACAAACAAAATTACTTCATGATAGACAATTACCTATTGAAGAACCTTGTGACATCCTATTATACGACATCGAATAACTGGTTCAGGGAGTTTCAATCTGCCGAGTTGAAAAAAACTTTTGATGTCACGTTCTTTATATCAAATGCGGATAAGTTAAGTCATTATCCAAGAAGCCTGAATTTAGACCGTCATTCCACAACAGTAGAAAAAGTAATCGAGCAGATACTAAGTGCGGATGAAATGGATAATGATGCCGAAAAGCTGGAAATGCTCTCCGATCTTGAGGAAAATTATCCCGTAATTTGCGAAGGCTATAAAATTCTCGGCAAAGAACGACTCCTGAAATGCAAGAAGTCGGAGAAGAGAATTCTAAAAGAGATCATTCTCCATAGACAGGAAAGAGGAGTCTATGAAAACTTTGATTTTCTAAATGAACTGGAGCTAACATTGACAGTAGGGCAATTCTATCCAGAGGAAAAATTAAGAAGTATTGTATCAGATCTTATCAATAAGTATGATTTAGCTAAGACTCTTCAATATATAAAATTTTTGAAGCGGTTCTATATACTTAAAAGGACGACCAAAAAGCTGAAGGTCGGCGAATCAAAGAAAACAGGTTATCAAATATCAGAAAAGATCTTATAACCGACTTTTTATAGGAACAATTTTTGGGGGTATATATAATACCTTCAAAAGTTGTTCCCAATTATCTGCGAAATTTTACCCATTTAAAAAATTAGTTGACGCCAAATACCACATATGCACTTTTAAGACGTTCTTTTAAATGGTAGATTTCCCGCAACATCCTGACGCAAATTTAAAAAATATTAGGACGCATTGACGTACCCCAAAAGTCCAGACATTTGTGAAAATTCCTTCTAACCCCCAAATTTTCCCGCACCACGCGCATCTAAGTTTAATAAATGATCAACGTGCTTCATACAGAAGCCCTTTAAGACTATTTTGTTAGATCGGCCTAAACGACAACTACCTAATTTTATGACACTTAATTGAATTGGTAAAATTCTAAAGCCGTTATCAAAGCCACTACATCTTATAAGTTCAATTCAAACCCTTCGGTGACATTATAATGACTTTTCCATCCAAAAATTTTTGATTTTAATAAATTATATAATTTTTTAAAATATGAATTTCTGATACCCCCCTAGGTCTATACTTTAGGGTACGCACAGCCTATCCATCAACGATCCCCCTCCAACTATCCTGAGCAGATTCATTTTATTAACAAACTTTTTATGTCATGGAAAAACCAGTTGAAATCTTTAAAGTATCAGAGATTAAAATCCAATATTTACCCGATTTTAAGCTCTCAGAACGACCAATTATTACAAAATCATCAGATGCCTATAAATTGTTGCTATCGCAATGGGACACAGGAATAATGCAATTTTTGGAAGAGTTTAAAATCATACTCCTGAACAACGCTAACCATGTTTTGGGTATAGTCAATATTGCAATGGGAGGGAAAGACGCAGTTATGGTCGATATGCGGGTAATTTTTTCAATTGCACTTACAGCATCTGCAAGCAAAATTATCTTAGCACATAATCATCCATCAGGCAAACTTATTCCAAGCTCGGCTGACCGTCTGGTTACCAATAAGACTTTGGAAGCGGGCAAAGTCTTGGATATCGAGGTGTGTGATCATATTATCCTCACTCCACATTCATACTTAAGTATGAAAGACAACGGAGACTTCTAACCATTTAAAATATAAGATTATGAAAACTAAAAAATCATTCGGAGCGCCGCTAATGTCCATAATTGGATGGGTAATAGCGATCACAGTATTTGTTGTTGCTATGCAAATTGTTATAAAAGTGGTCAGTGCAGTACTATCGTTTATCTTTATTGTGATGCTTGCAGTTTTTACAATTGGCTTTATTGTGCTGACGATAAACTCAGTATTAAGGCGATCGTAACAAACATATCAGAGAATCCATAACATCTTCGCTTGAAACTACTGACGGTTTCCGCTTGATGTGATGGATTCTTTTCGTTTTACTGGATTGATAACAGTTTATTGAATATATTTGCACAAAGACATATTGAAGAAATAAAGCGTTAGCTTAAAGTTCTTGTGAAAGAAGAAAACCTGAGAAATTTTCGAATTACACAGCAAGGACAGAAAGGGTAACGTTCTGCGCTATATATTAGCGTGGGGCGTACCTATCTGTTTGTTTGTGTAAGGCCTTCTCAGGTGCCTCTTCCGGCAATCAGCTCTAGGTTACGTCCCACGCTTTTGTATTATTAACCAGCCGAATAGGGACAGATCGGTTCCAAAACTCTATTAGATTTTATGAAAAGATTTATTTGGTTAGCCCCATTGTTAACCATAGTACTTAGCCTTTCGATTGTTTCCTGTAAAAAGGAACAGGAGCAACAAATTCCAGAGAAAAAACAGCTAAGAGTTAAGGTCGAAAACCTTGACATAAAAGTGCTCGGAGAATTTTCCTTTATGGACGAGAATCAAAATCATTTTAAAGAAAGCTCTCTTAGTTTAGGTCAAGGGGAATCTAAATATTTTGACATACCTAAAAATGCAGTAGCTATCACCTTTTACTTGAATAATATGAATCCGATGTCTACATCTTCTAAAGAAAGAAAGGAATTTAAAGTGAAGTTCACTATCTCCGATTATAACGGCAAAACCTATCACGAAAATACAGAAGTTAGTCAACCCGTGTATGAATTAAGAAGTGGTCAACTATTTTATACCCCAAATTCTAAGATTGTGTGGGGGCCAGCTTTAGATAACTTTTATAAATAAAAAGCAGTAATGGAAAATATAGGCTTTTCGGAGATTGTTTCAAACATCGATCTCAAAGAATTACATTGGATCGGAATAATTGCCTTGTGCATTGGTTTTCTATGGACTTTTGGAGGTATTGTTGTGTTGATTTTCGAACAGAAAACTAATGGATTTCAGCACCTAATATTGGGATTAGTAATCCTTAGTATACTTTTTTACTTTAGGTATCAGCGATCTCGGAATCAATTAATTGCTAAAGCAAACAATGAGCGAAGATTAATACAAATGCAAGAAGAAAAAGAGCGTCTAGAGCAGATTGAAAAGCAACATGACAATTGTAATATTGAACTAGCTGAACTTAAAGCTATAGAGTTCTTGGATAGAAACCAATTTCACATAATAGAACGAATTTCTAGACATTTATCAGATAATTTAGGGTGCAAAGTTGAATATGTTTTCCGTGTCAAGAAAAGAGTATATAATGGGTACTCTTATGTACCAGGCGATAAAATGTATCAAGCATCATTGACACTCGACAAATTCTCTGGAAACTACGAGTTCACCGACGGAGAGCTTTATGACCCTATAGGAAAAACAGTGCAACAGCTATTAAAATGACCTCGCTTCAAGAATAGAATCACATCCTACATCTATCTAAACATCTCACTCACTGAAAATTTGGAGGGTTTCGTGAGTGGGATTTAGTTACAATTGATCATGTATTTATTAAATATTATGTATTGCTCCGTAGTACCCCTTGTTTAATCATATTTCCTATTTCAGAATACCTGTTGATTCGTTGCATATTTGGATTGTCGTCTGGTAAATTTGGCCCATCAATTTCGAATTGAACATTACTTAAATAAAAGCTAAAGTATCCATTATTAATGATTTCAATGGTAATGAACTCGAAGTGTGGCTCAGTTTGGTCAAAGTATTCCTCAGACTTGAAATGTGGATTAACTATTTCATCAAACTTCGTTGGTGTTAATATCAGATTATGTAACTTGCCTTCTCCTGTAATGTGGTCTACCTGATATAAGTAATTGTCTGGTTCCACCAATAGATTTTTAGATTCTGTTCTCAGATACTTATAGGTGAGCTTTCCAACTATTGGATCAAGAAACCGATCATGCATAAATACATATGCATTTATTTTCTTTAAATCAATAGTGATGTCTACTCCTTTAATTATTTCAGCCCATAAATTCTTATTTAACACTTCTTGCCTGAATAATTCTGGTGTGCTAAATAGATCTTTCATGTTAATGGAAAAGATCGGAGGATGATCAGGTTGTAATGTCGCTGTCTTACCTGTATTATTGTACCAGCCGACCCCTAGCTCCGCATCAAGTTTTATTTTATAAATGGTCTTTTTAATTCTGATATATACTAAAGTCTGCCAATTCTTATCAGAAGCTTCATGTATTGACAGTAGTTCTATACCTACTTTTTTCCCATATTCCTTGGCTTTCTTTGTAAACCCTTTATTGCAAATTAATATTCCTTTATTAGCTAGCGTATCTTCAATAACAGATTTAAATTCATCTACTACTTTTATATCCGCTGGTCGTGAATAATCTTTAGCTTGAATAATTGTTAAATATGATATGCCCATATTCTGAAATCTGATAGATACATCAATCTGCCTCTTAGTATTTGAATTTTTACCAAGAATGTAATCATCCTGTTTGATTTCAGCATTTGGTGCAAGCTGTTTAAATAGCCTCTCAACTAACAGCTCATATTGCTTTCCTTTACTCATTTAAATATAAAATTTAACGACCCATATTAATTATAAGCAACTGACAAGTTGGTATTTATATATAATTTTTAACTGTTTCTATTAACAAAGGTACTTGTAGCTCGACACCCTTTTCTACTGCCTTTGCTGCTATTTTTCCAACCCATCCTAATATTTTCTTACCTAAACTGTCTTTAGGCTCAATCTTAATCAGTTCCTTTAGTTCGACTATGTCAGTCTCTTCAACACCAATTCTCTTTAATTCATCTGAAAGCTGATCCAATGAGTAACTCGAAGTAAGTGTTTGTTCGATTGTATCACCAATCCCTATATTTGAATTTGCATTGTTACCATATATATTTTGATTAATGATGTTCTGCACTCTCTGTTCATTATCTCTTTGGTTTCTAGAGAATGTGTTCTCAAAATCAGGGAATGCATCATTCAACTCTAATAAGGTATCTAACAGCTTCTGTTTAGTCAATTCAAGAATTCGTTTCATGTCAGTTATTTGAAAACGTCTTTTAACAGCTATAATTTGGTAATCAATATCAGCAAGGTCATCAAGTGCTGTCACTAAACTTTGTGGCGCAAGCTCATATCCAAAAGCATTACTACCTGCATCCATTGCGTTAACCTCTAAAGTGCTAATACTTTGTTTTATTCGCAATTTATAAAAGGAAATTTCTGAGTTAAGACCTTCTTCTAACTTTGACACATCGCATGGAATAGTCATAGATCCACGATACGAATCGTATACCTCTAAATAAATTTCACAATTAATTATTCTATAATCAGGTAGTAGTCCATCCGTATAACCATTTATCTCTTGTTGTAACCATTCTTTAAAGTTTGTATTGCTAGTCTTAAATGCAATAATTTTAGCCCTAGTTAGTGCCGAGGTCAAACTAATTTTTTCAAACGTTAAGTCCTCAATCAGTTCCTTAATCATAATATTCTTGTGTTAATATTCCTATTATTTCAGTTTCCTTTGTTTCTTCAATTCCTCTTGCAAGGATTTGAGGCGCTCTGGTTTTACAAATACTTCATAAACAATTGAAATAAACAAATCATGGAGACCATTTGCATCTTCTTTAGAGAAATCATGTAATTCAGGATCATTATCTGGATGAGCTCCTTGATTACCAACATCCTTAATAATACGTGAGTTATCATGAAAAACATCTGTTAAATCTATACTCAGAAGATTTTTATTTTCTTTCAGCCATTCTAATTGATTGTACAGTGTTTTTCCCTTTGCACCTAACACATCTTTTGCAAGGATTTGAATTGCTCTTCTAAATAGGATTGCAGAAGCTATATACTGAGAGTTATTAAGGCAATAATTAGCTTCATTTAAAGTTTTGTGAAGTGCTGTATATGACTGAGGTATATCTTTATTTACTTTGCTTTCTTCACCTATTGGAAGTCTATACAACTTATACAATCTATAAACGTATGTGAACTTTGTTGAAGTTTCTAATTTATGCGAAATCTGCTCTTGAAATTGAATTGTTTTAATAAAACTCCTTCTTCTGCAAGCCGGACACTCGACATAAATTGCTATGAACTTTGGTAATTCGTTGGAATTAGGATAAGGCGAATAATAAGATTCGGATTGTACTTGCAAAAAAACATCTTTATTACAATGGTCACAAACAGCAGGCAATTGATTATTTATAAGGCTATTATTTGATTCATACACACATTCGTAATGTGTCTTTATGTATTCTTCAAATTCTTGTATATTTAATAATTTCATATATAAAAATAGGATCGGTAATATGGCATTCCGTTACGGAATCACTAGCATAAAGATATGCCAAACTAAATTAAAAACGAAATCTGACTACATCCAAATTCGTTTTTAATGCGTTGCAGTTTGTCATACTTGATGCCTTAGTAATCCCTCCACTTCATAAAAACTCCTTTGTCTTTTGAATAAGCATTGCATGCACATTCAAAATCCAACCGCTTTTAGAGTCTGGCTCGCCTGCTGATCGCTCAGGCTCCGATGTTGTCACTATTTTTTAAATGGCCTGTGGCTAAGTCCACCGCTGTCAAAAATACCGCCAACAGTTTCCGTATACTTCGTATATATCGCTGAATCATGCTAGCGCATTTCTCTTCAGCGACCTTCGCTCAACTCGCAGGACGGCGAGCGAATACAGATCGATCCCAGCGATATAAAAAATTAATAGTAATAGCTGTCGGTTTTTGACACCCGTATCATTGTATCATAATTACAATGAGAACGGACAACAAACATATCGATCAATCATCAGAACTCTCTGCATTGCGGGATGAGATTTCTGATTTGAAAAATATGATGTCTGTTATGCAGGTAATTATTACCACTCAAAACAAACAGATCGCTGAGATACATAAATCCTTGTTCAATAATCCAATTAAATCGAAAGATACTGTTAGGGAAGAAAGAATACAAGCCAGAATGGGTAAGATTATAATGAAGAATTTAAAGAAATAAATGCCAATTCAATAGTTTTAAAAGACATTCAGTGCCACATTCTATTTACAGGAACTTTCAATAAAAAATCAATCGACTAGTTATCAATCTATTACACTGTTAAATACGGTAAATAAATCTGTCAAAACTCTGCCAAAAACCGTATATTTAATAAAAATTTATATCATATGAAGAAGAGAAAAGTGGCTTTAAACGCAAAAGAGCAACTTTTTACAGTTGCTCTTCGTTCAGCGGAAAGGGAGGGATTCGAACCCTCGATACAGTCATCCCGTATACAGTCTTTCCAGGACTGCTCATTCGACCACTCTGACACCTTTCCGTGTTTCAGTGCACAAATGTAGTAATTTTTTGCGTTATTGCAATACCACGCAGCTTTTTTTAAGAACGATTTTTCCTATGCTATTGATCATAAGCGCATTGTTTTTAAATTTTTTTGAATAAAACATATTTCTTATTTTTCAGTATGACAAATACTTATTTAAACATAAAAAAGAATATTTTGGAAGTTGCCCTCGAGCGAACAAATGACCGGATCGCAATGATCGAATCGGCATTGGAAACAGCCAGGGATTCGAGTAATGATGATACGAAAAGTAGCGCCGGAGATAAGTATGAAACCTCAAGGGAAATGATCCAGCAAGATATCAATCGGTATCAAGGGCAGCTTGTTGAGGCGAATAAAGATTTATTACAGCTCACGAATATTACGTCAGCGGTGGGTGATAAAACTGATTTTGTTAAATTGGGAAGCCTTGTCAAAACAAATGTGGGACTTTATTTTATCGCCACAAGTATTGGTGCAATAAAAATCGGCGATAATAATGTTTTTGTCATTTCAGCGGCATCACCTATAGGGCAGTTGCTCCTTGGTAGAAAAATAGGAGAGAGTTTTCTGTTTAACAGATTAAATCAGACCATATTGGAGCTTTATTAATTGCCGAAAAAGAAGAAAGCTAAACAATATGCCTTCATAATTGTTTTCACTATGAACGAAAATAAAACGATACGATGAAATTAAACAGATTACTTTTGATATTTTCATTCGGTGTTTTACCTTTTGTTCACTCTTGCCGGTCACCAGAATCCGATGATAAGCTAAAGTCAAAAATTGAAGAAGCTTTAATAGATAACCAGGGCATAGCAGTGGATGTAGAAGAGGGTAATGTTACATTGAACGGGCAATTAGGATCGGATTCATTAAAGCAAGTGGTTGAAGAGAAAACAAAGGCCGCGGGAGGTGAAGATGTTAAATCCATCCACAATAATATCATGGTCAATCTTCCTGAACCTGAAGATGCGCGTGAAAAATATCATGAAATAGTTGAGGGAGCGGTCGATTCCACGATCACTAGAGATGTCAATCGGGTACTGGAAGATTTTCCGACTATTACAGCACAGGTAAAGGAAGGAATTATTATTGTAACAGGTAATATTGAAAAAACACGAATGGATTCCCTAAAGAAAAGATTGGAACATATTAAGCCTAAAGGTATTGATATGAAGGGAGTTACCAGTCGTTAGTTTTCATATTTCAATGGAAATATAAAAGCTACGCATCAACAGATGGGTAGCTTTTACTATTGTGCATATGTTTATTTACCCCTAATTTAAACATTTTCCATCAAATCCCGAATAGCGACTGAGGCAATGGCACCTCCAAATGCTGCGGGTAGATAGGACATTGTTCCATAGGCTGACTTTTTAAAATTACTCCCATCGGTATATAGCAAGGAGCTTTTATCCGGAAGCTCAGTTGAAAAGGCAACTTTAACACCTTCACGGATACCATGTTTACGCAACTTCTTACGAATATGTTGAGCCAGTTTGCAATTATAAGACTTGCTAATATCTGCGATCTCAATTTTTGTCGGGTCAACTTTGCCACCTGCACCCATTGAACTTACAAATGGCATTTTTGCATCCAGTGCCAGCCTGATGAAGAATAACTTCGGTGTAATACTATCGATGGCTTCCACACAATAGTCGGGCGCCATTTCCAATAAAGCCGGAATTTTTTCAGGGATAATAAAGTCTTGGATCACGGTCAATTCCAATTCTGGATTAATGGCTAAAAGGCGCTGTCTCATGATTTCAGCTTTCGCTTCACCATGGTTCGTTGCAAGAGCCGGTAGCTGCCTATTTCTGTTGGAGGGGTCTACAGTATCACCATCTATTATGGTCATTTTACCGACCCCCGCACGGCAGATAAATTCAGCCGCAAAGGAACCCACACCGCCCAGGCCCAGAACCATCACGTGTGAATTCGCTAATTTTTCCAAAGCTGTCCTACCGACCAGTGCCTCGGTGCGTGACAGCCAACTTAAATCTTTCATTTTTTTAATACAATCTTATAATTATGATATAATGCCTGCTTTAACATCTCTACTGGAATAGATCGGACTTGGGCGACATATTGATATAGGGTGGCAACTTCTGTTGCTGTATAGGTATCTGTTTCTAAAAATAAATGTGTAAAGGGGATATTTCTTACGACTTCGTCCTGGCTGCCATCCAAACAATGGACACCGATCGAAAGGTAATACCCTTTATCCATAAGCTGTTTGGCCAAAGTCCAATTCTTGCGATAGCCATGGAAGATAACCGGTAAATGAAATTTAGCTTTTACCAAAGATGCCAAAACTTCCTGAAAGGCACGAACACAGTGAATAATCAGCGGCTTCTGAAAAGTAATGGCCAAGAGAATCTGTTGCTCAAAAACCTGTTGCTGTTTTTCGAAAGGAATAGCGCTATTTTTGTCCAGGCCGCATTCGCCTATTGCCACAACATTCGTTCTTTGTATCATTGTTTGCATCAATTCTAACACTTTTTCCGTATTGCTGTTGATGTACCATGGATGTAAGCCGATAGAGCAGTCTCCGTCAACGATAGTCTCATTATGGTTCAATGCTATATTTATAACAGATCGGTTGAAACCGTCCTGTATCATATCAAGCCGATGTGTATGTATGTCGATATAGGGAACCTGCATTGTCAAAGGACAAAGGTCGAAAAAATAGTTGAAGCAAAAAATATTCTCTATAAATTTAGTATAGTTTTATTGCTCCAACTTGCTGTTGAGTGCCTGCAAGATTGCGGAAGCCTTTAAAAGACATTCCTGATATTCTTGCTCCGCCAATGCTTGGTTGGTAAGGGCTCCGCCGGTATGAAAGGACAGGTATTTTTCGCGTTGATTGTACAGGAGGGAACGGATGACGACGTTAAAATCAAATTCATCACGAATAGTATCAAAATAGCCTACCGAGCCTGCGTAAATCCCTCTTTTGGAGCCTTCAATCTGATCACAAATGCGCATGGCAGCAATTTTGGGTGCACCCGTCATTGAGCCAGCAGGAAATGTATGTCTAAAGACGTACATATTGGACACGTTGGGATCCTGTATGCAGCTGATTGTAGATATCATCTGATGTACTTGTTTAAAAGACTGGATTTCAAACAGACGTGTGGCTTCAACTGTTCCGGGAAGCGCGCTCCGTGTTAAATCATTACGAACAAGATCTACGATCATTACATTTTCGGCGATCTCTTTCTGCGACTGGAGCATACGATTGATAATATCCCGGTCTTCGTGCTCAGTGATGCCTCTTTTAGCTGTGCCTTTGATGGGTTGAGAGATTAAACGGCCTTTTCTCTTGGTCAAAAAACGCTCTGGAGAAGCGCTCATAATAAAATGAGGTCCAACTTTAAAAAAATTACTGAATGGGGTAGGTGAAACTGCATTCAATTTTAGATAGACCTCAATCGGAGAAATATCTGCATTTTCTGCGAAGAACTCCTGACAGAGATTTACCTCGTATATGTCACCACGTTGGATATGTTGCTGCACTTTATCAAAGGCATCAAAGTATTCTCCTTTTGTCCACCGTGAGCGTACGTGCAGATCTAGTGCAGCTTTAGCTTGCGGAGCTGTCGTCTCACAGATGGATTGATACACGGCAACTGGATCGTCGGCTTGGATGCGCACCTGCATACCGCTGATGCTTATCGTAATCGCCGGGACAAAAAAATAGGCTGATGGAAAACCAAGCTTATCCGTTGTGCTGGTCTGTAATTCTTCAATCTCATTCTTGAGGTCATAGGATAGAAATCCCGGAATAACATCGCACGGATGTTGCAATAAGAATTGCTGTAATTGATCCAGTACATTTTCATCTGCACAAAAAGAATGTAAGGCCTTCACCGCCAGCATGCTTTCAAATCTTCCCCATTGGTCTGGCGACCCATTGCTATTAAAGAAAGAAATTTCATCAAATTGCCCCGACCAGTGCAGGGCTTTCTGATGAAATTTATCTTTAGAATCGAGAAGATCAAAACTTTCGATCCGCATATTTTACTTTGATAAAGCCAATGTTTGTTTACGATCCGGACCTACCGATAAAATCGTGATCGGAACTTCGAGCGCTTTCTCCAAATAAGAAATATAGTTACTTAATGCCTCAGGAATCTCAGCCTCAGATGTGATACCTGTCAAATCTTGTTTCCACCCTTGGATTTCTTCCAAGATTGGCTCTGCCTGATGTGTGATAATCTCGTACGGCATATAATCAATCACTTCACCATTATAGTTATAATGTGTACATGCGTAGATCTTGTCAAAAGTATCCAATACATCAGCTTTCATCATGATAAGGTCCGTTACACCATTGAGCATGATCGCATATTTCAGTGCAGGAATATCAATCCATCCTGTACGGCGTGCACGTCCCGTTGTAGCACCGAATTCATGACCCAATTGACGTAGTTTTTCTCCTGTCTCATCATGAAGTTCAGTAGGGAAGGGGCCTCCACCCACACGTGTTGCATAGGCTTTAAAAATGCCGTATACTTTACCGATTTTGTTCGGTGCGATACCAAGACCTGTACAAGCTCCAGCAGTTGTCGTGTTGGATGAAGTCACAAAAGGATAAGAACCGAAATCGACATCCAAAAGAGTACCTTGGGCACCTTCAGCCAATACGCGTTTGCCTTCTTTCAGATATTGATTGACCAAATGCTCTGAATCGACATGCGGAATGGTTTTAATGAATTCAATCGCAGCCAAGAAGGCTTGCTCTTTTTCACTGAAATCAGGAATTTCACCATAGTGAGAAAGAATGTTCAAGTGCTTTTCTTTCAACTTTTGGTAACGCTCCTGAAAGTCGGGAAGGGTCGTATCACCTACACGTAAACCATTTCTACCAGTTTTGTCCATATAGGTCGGACCGATACCCTTCAATGTAGATCCGATCTTGCCGGCGCCCATTTTCGATTCCGAAGCAGCATCCAATAATTGGTGTGTCGGCAAAATAAGGTGTGCTTTGCGTGCTAATACCAAATTGCCTTTACCCACCGGATCAAAACCAGCTGTCTTAAGGTTGTCTAATTCTCTTTTTAGGATAATCGGATCGATAACGACACCATTACCAATAAGATTTAGTGTACCTTCATTGAAGATACCAGATGGAATTGTGTTGAGCACGAATTTTTTGTTATCAAATTCCAACGTGTGTCCGGCGTTAGGGCCGCCTTGGAAACGAGCGATTAAATCGTATTTTGGACAAAATACGTCTACGATTTTACCTTTACCCTCGTCACCCCATTGTAAGCCCAAAAGCACATCAACTTGCATAGCTTTTAAAGTATAGTAATTAAAATGTTATTAATAAAAATAGACTCATTAAAAAAATAAAAATGTTCAGGAATTTTTCTCCTGAACATTCCTGAACAAATGTACTATTATATTTAACAAAAATATAAGATTAATTTGAAATAGCTTCCTGAGCTACGGTTTCTTCTTTTTTATTTTTTTCTTGACAATCTTGACATACACCGTATAAATTTAAAGAATGGTGCTTGATGTCAAACTTCAATAAATCCCCCA
The DNA here is from genome assembly GCF_002484085.1 of Sphingobacterium sp. UBA7625. Lineage (NCBI taxonomy): Bacteria > Pseudomonadati > Bacteroidota > Sphingobacteriia > Sphingobacteriales > Sphingobacteriaceae > Sphingobacterium > Sphingobacterium sp. UBA7625. The sequence goes on along the minus strand of NZ_DLJD01000014.1, from coordinate 15,309 downwards.
TGAGGCTTTGGATCTGGTTGATACGTGGGTCGCAAAATTCAACAACCTTATTGCATTCAATACAAATCACGTGGTCGTGCTGCTTGAAGCCATAGGATTTTTCAAATTGAGCCATATTGCGGCCAAACTGGTGTTTGGTAACCAAGTCACAAGAAACCAAAAGTTCGAGGGTATTATAAACTGTAGCACGGCTGACACGGTATTTTTTGTTCTTCATATGGATATACAAAGACTCAACATCAAAGTGATCAGTACGTGAATAAATCTCTTCCAAGATAGCATAACGCTCCGGAGTTTTTCTTAGATTTTTATTTTCTAAGTATGCTTCAAAGATTTTTTTTACAGTTGCAAAATTTTCAGCTTGATTCATAGTAAAAATATTCTTGTACAAATTTACCAATTTAGATTGACATTTGATAGTATTTCTAAATTGTGATATTCATTTGATTAATTTTCGGACTCATACCGATTTACTCCTGTTATTCCCCGGACTTGTTTAAGGTTTTTCATCAAGCTCTCCAATTGTTGCGTATCATTGACATATACCATAATATTCCCGTCAAAAATACCATCGTTACTCGATATGGATAGGGAGCGTATATTGACCGCAAACTCTTGGGAAATTACCGTAGTAAGCTTATTGACCAATCCGACGTCATCGATACCCACAATATGCAGGCCGGTCAGGAACGCGGAGTCTTTCGTCGATGCCCAGCGTGCCTTCAAAATACGGTACCCGTAATTCGCCATCAATTTGGAGGCATTGGGGCAGCTGGTGCGATGAATCTTGATGCCATCATTGACCGTCAGAAAACCGAAAATGTCATCACCGGGAATTGGATTGCAACAAGGCGCTAGGGTATAGTCAACTTTTTGCATATCATCACCGATAAGGATAGTGTCAAACTCCTTTTTATTGATTTTTTCAACCAAACCGCCAATATGACTGTTGAACTGATTGCCCGAAGAAGATCCTGCATTGATTTCAACCGCTTTTTCATGGGCGACGTACTCCCGCAATTGCTTGATATCAACGATGCCTTTGGCCACGTTATAAAAGAGATCCTGGGAACTTGGATACTTCAGATAATTAGCAATTTTGTTGATATTATCGGTATTATAGGTGACTTTCAAAGACTTCAATTTACGCTCGAGAATCTCTTTTCCATCCTCTGCGACCCGTCGTTTTTCTTCTTTGAGGGAAGATCTGATTTTTGATTTCGCTTTTGCGGTAACCACAAAATTGAGCCAGTCTTCTTTTGGCGACTGTTTGCTGGAGGTGATAATCTCGACTTGATCACCATTTTGTAGAACGTGGCTAAGTGGAACTAATTTATGGTTTACTTTGGCCCCGATACAACTTGCGCCGATATCGGAGTGGATCTCAAAAGCAAAATCCAATGCAGTTGCATTGTTGGGTAATTGGATTAAGGTGCCTTTGGGTGTGAAAATAAAAATTTCATCCGAGAACAGATTCATCTTGAAATCATCCACAAAATCCATGGCATTCTGATCAGGACTGCTGAGTACATCACGTACCTTTTTGATCCATTGATCTAATCCTGAATCGGAATTGGATTCTTTGTATTTCCAGTGTGCCGCAAATCCTTTTTCCGCAATTTCATTCATCCGCCTGGTCCGAATCTGTACTTCCACCCATTGCCCCTTGGGGCCCATTACCGTTGTATGCAACGATTCGTAGCCATTTCCTTTGGGCGAAGAGATCCAATCGCGTAAACGGTCCGGGTTGGGACGATATAGATCCGTTACGATGGAATATACTTTCCAACATTCGGTTTTTTCCTTTTCATCCACCGCGTCAATAACGATACGAATAGCAAATAGGTCATATACTTCTTCAAATGGAATTGACTTTTTGCGCATTTTGTTCCAAATCGAATGAATCGACTTGGGTCTTCCAAATACGGCGGCTTTAACTCCTTGTTCTTCTAAAATTTCTTTAATAGGACCGATAAAATCACCTATGAATTTTTCCCGCTCTGCCTTCTTTTCGTTCAGTTTTCGCGCAATAAATTTATAGGTATCCGGATCAGTAAATTTCATGGACAAGTCTTCCAATTCGGATTTGATCGCATACAAACCCAAACGATGCGCCAAGGGGGCATAAAGATAACTGGTCTCTGAGGCAATCTTCAACTGCTTATCTCTTGCCATAAATTCCATCGTCCGCATATTATGCAGCCTATCCGCCAATTTGATAAGGATAACGCGTACGTCATCGGCAAGCGTGAGCAACATTTTACGAAAGTTCTCGGCCTGCATCGAACTATTGGGGTCAAATATTCCGGAAATTTTTGTCAATCCGTCGATAATACGACGAACTTTTTTTCCAAACATTTCCTCGATTTCGTCCAAGGTTACATTAGTGTCCTCAACAACATCATGGAGCAAAGCGCATACAATGGAGGTCGTCCCTAAACCAATTTCCTCGGCGGCAATCTGCGCTACCGCAATCGGATGATAAATATAGGGTTCTCCTGATTTGCGGCGCATCTCCTTGTGGCTATCCAGGGCCAAATCAAAAGCTTTACGAATCTCTTGTTTGTCCCCGCGCTGCAAAGTAGGCTTACAGGCACGCAATAATGCACGGTAACGTTTTCTTATCTCTTTGTTTTCTGCTT
>NZ_DLJD01000014.1:427-12632 GCF_002484085.1 Sphingobacterium sp. UBA7625 | reverse complement strand
GCTAACTTATTTTGTAATAAATTTACCAAAATATAATAGCATTGACAAATTAAAAGAGTTATATAGTCGTTCAGATGAAGACAACAGTATGTGTTTTGTTTTTTCTTCTTGGGACTTTGTCAGGCGTGGCAAAGGCTCAGTCTCTGGTCCTTCCTTTATACGGTGAAGGGGCCCAGGAGACAGTGACTGATTATATGACAACAACGCTGCCTTCGGGTGAGATTTTGCCTTGGTTTCCCATTCCTGAAGTGGTTATTGTCAAGAAAAGAGTCTGGTCAAGCGAGGAAGCCCGAAGGGAATATTTACGTTTCAGAAGAAATGTGCTGAAAGTGCTCCCTTATGCCATATATGCTCAAAAAAGATACGATCAACTGGATCGGGATCTGGCTATGACATCCAATAAAAAAGAACATGAAGCGCTGGTGGAAAGATGTGAAAACGATGTGAAGCAAATGTTTAATAGGGAAATTAAAAATATGACCATTTCCCAGGGTAAAATCCTAATAAAGCTGATCGATCGCTATACAGGACACACGAGCTATGAAATGGTGAAGGAAATGAAAGGTGGGATCTCCGCATTTTTTTATCAGGGAGTCGCCAAAATTTTTGGGCATAATTTGAAATCAGCATACGATCCAAAAGAGGACTTCGAAATCGAAAATATCATCCGTGAATTTGAACGGTCGAGGCCCAAACCGGTGATGTAGGACCCCATATATACTTGTATATATAAGTCACGAAGATACTTTAACTAGGATCGGGTTCGTTATGTAATACCTAAATTAAGACAATATGAAAACGATATATGACTTTGATGCTTTGCAATTCAATGGAACTATGAAATCTCTGGGAGATTTTGAAGGAAAGGTTTTGTTGGTCGTCAATACAGCGAGTCAGTGTCTATTCACAAGACAGTTTAAATCGCTCGAAAAGCTCTACCAAAAGTATAAAGCAAGGGGATTTGAGGTACTGGCCTTTCCGTCCAATAACTTTCGGAATCAAGAACCATTGACCGGCAGTACATTGGAGACATTTTGTAGAATAAACCAGCAGGTCAGTTTTCCGGTTTTTAAACGTAGCCATGTCATCGGCACCTACACGACGGCATTGTATAGTTTCCTGTCAAATAAGGCAGAAAATGGACATATCAATAGTAAGCCCTCCTGGAATTTTCATAAATACTTGATCAACAGGCAGGGGGAAGTTGTGGATTTCTATTATCCTACGACTTCGCCATTGTCAGGTAAAATTTGTCGTAATATCGAACGACTTTTGGAGGAGTAACCTACAAACTTCCTACCTTTGGCCTCGGTTTCATACCAGTAAGACCTGTATGTGCCGGCTGTCTTCAACACAAGCCGGCAATATGGAGTGGTGAATTGTAACATACTGATTTTACCGATTTTGCTGATATTGGAAGCCATAAACGAAAAAGAAGATATAAATATGCTAAAACTAGATTTACTTGTCATTGCCGTGCATCCCGATGACGCAGAATTGGGTGCAGGCGGAGTAATGGCAAAATATGTTGCCGAAGGAAAAAAAGTAGGAATTGTAGACTTAACTCGGGGTGAACTCGGTACACGAGGTACTGCGGAGACCAGAGCACAAGAGGCAAAAGATGCAGCTGCGATTCTCGGACTGGCAGCGCGTGAAAATCTCGGTTTGAGAGACGGTTTTTTTGAAAATGCCATCGAGGAAAAAATGGCCATTATAAGTGCCGTAAGGAAATACCAGCCTGAAATCGTTATTACCAACGCGATTACTGACCGTCATCCGGATCATGGCAGAGCAGGGCAGCTTGTGAATGAAGCCTGCTTCCTTTCGGGGTTAAGAAAGGTGGAAACCAGAGACCAAAATAATCATATCCAGGAAGCCTTCCGTCCACGTCTAGTGTTGCAATTTGTGCAGGATTATTACATCAAACCCGATGTAGTCATTGATATTACGGACTACTATGCTTTGAAGGAAAAATCAATCCTGGCCTATAAAACACAGTTCTATACAGGCGAAAATATCAATCCTGACGAGCCACAAACGTATATTTCCAATCCGGATTTTATGGAATCTACCGCCGCCAGAGCAAGGGAATTTGGCCGTTACATCCAGGCTAAGTATGCTGAAGGATTTACATCTAAAAAAATATTGGGCGTTGATGATTTATTTGATCTAAGATAGCGAAGTTGCAATAAAAGATAAAAGCCGAGGATTTTATGAGACATAGAATCTTCGGCTTTTTTATAAACGGCAGGTAATCTATCAGGAGATAAAACCTTTTACATATTGTTTTGTGATTTCATGCTGTGGATTTAACAGCACTTGTTCAGTGGGACCAAATTCAAGGATTTCACCACCATAAACAAAAATGATATAATCAGACACTCTTCGGGCTTGTCGTAGAATGTGTGTCACCAGAACAATGGTGTAATCCTGCTTTAGTTCGATGAGTAATTCTTCAATTTTTGCTGTGGATAGCGGGTCCAATGCGGAAGTTGATTCATCACCAAGTATAATTTCGGGTTCGACAGCAAGTCCCCGCGCTAAGCAGAGCCGTTGTTGCTGTCCAATCGAAAGGCCGGCGGCGGAATGCCCCAAACGGTCCTTAACCTCATCCCATAGGGCTACATTGCGCAATTGTATCTCGACAATCTTGTCCAGTTCTTTTTTATTTTTCGTGCCATGTATACGCGGCCCATAAGCTACGTTGTCGTAGATGGACATCGGCAATGGGTAAGGTTTTTGGGATAAAAGCCCCATTTTTTTACGNNATATGCGTTACTTCGGCATTTTTGCCATAAATGTCCTCACCGTTTACAAGCACAGATCCCGTTATTTCAACACCTTTTGTGTCGTCGACCAGGCGATTCAGGGTTTTCAGCAATGTGGTCTTGCCACAGCCTGAAGGTCCGATAATGGAGGTTACACTATTGTTCGGCAAGGCAAGATTAATATTCTTTAAAATATGTCTCCCATCGATATATACATTGAGATCCTTGATCTGAATGTGAGGATCAGTCAAAGGACTGTTTAACGACGATTCTTTTGTTTCGATTGAAGGATATGCGTGCATACTACGATAATTAAAATGATGATAGTTAAAACCAGGGCCGAAGCATATGCTCGTCCCTGTACCTCAGGAATTGGACTGCTTAACTGAAAAAATATAGCCAAGGGAAGTGTTGCTGCTGGTTCGTCAATATATTTAGGCAAATTGTCACTGAACCCCGTTGTTAACAATACGCCGGCGACATCACCTATTGCTCTTCCGAATGCTAATAGAATGGCAGTCAATAACCCGGCACGAATACTCCGCAACATGACTTTCGCAAGCTCCCAGCGTGTGGTACCCAAGGAAAGGGTGACATTTTTCAGATCTTCAGGAATCGTTTTGATCAGCTCGTCTACTGTACGTACCACAATAGGGATCGTCAATAACGTGACTGTTAGTATGCCGCCCAGTAGTGATGCTCTAATGCCAAAATAGACCATAATACCAAAGCCGACAGCGCCATACACAATCGATGGTACCCCGTAAAGCACATCAAACAACAACTTCGAAAACTGTGTTACTTTGGATTTTGTACCCAAATAAATATTCAGGTAAAGTGATATCGGAATACCAATAAAAGCAGATAGCGCAGTCGCTACCCCTGCTAGATAGAGTGAACCTAATATGGCGTTTAAGATTCCACCTTCTTTGCCGATGTAAAATCCGCCTTTGGGCAACTGACTGACCATTTCCCAATTGAGATAGGGAAGTCCCTTATAGAGAATCGTACCTACAATAAAAAACAGGGAAGCGGTTACCGTGATTCCGGATAGATGCATGAAACCCTTCGCGATCTTTTCACTTATTAATCTTCTTTTGGTGTTATCCATCTAAACCTCCTTCAAGTCGTCTCAATATCAGACGTGATATTAAATTGAAAATAAATATGATGACAAATAGCAATAGCGCTGAAAACATCAAAGCGGACTCATAAAGAGGGATGGACATCATCTCACCAAAATTGTTGGCGATTAAAGCGGGGATGGGGTAACCGGCATCAAATATGGATGTAGGCACCTTGGGTACATTCCCGCAAACCATTAGTACTGCAATCGTTTCTCCAAATGCCCGTGAGGTCGATAAGACAATGGCAGCGATGATACCAGGTTTTGCCTTTTTGAGAATAACATGTTTTATGGTATCCCATTTTGTTGCTCCCAAAGACAAAGAAGCGGCTTTTAATTCATACGGAATCGTTTGAAGCACTTCCACCATAATGGAAATCATGATCGGAAAAATCATGACCGCCAATACAATTCCACCGGCTAATACTGAATAACCGGATGTCACCACACCAAAAATCGGAGCAATATAAAGCTGGATCAGCGGGACGATAAATAATACACCCCAAACACCGTATAACACCGGTGGTATGGCCGCCAAGATATTTACAAGCGGAAGCATCATGTTTTTTAGCGCATCGGAAGCGTATTCAGTCAGATAAACTGCCGTCAATATACACAGGGGTATTGCTATGGCAAGCGATATCAATGTAACAGCGAGTGTACCGGCAATAAAAGGCAGAAATCCGAACGAGCCCTTCATAGGTGCCCATACTTTATCTGTCAATAGCTGAAATATGTTGCTGTATTCAAATAGCGGAATGGATTTTACAGTTAAACCGACCGCAATAATAACGACAACTGATAGCGAAATCAGCAGTAACAAAAATGTGGACCGTTTTACTAAGGTATCTTTAACTAGACGTGTATTTAGCATGCTATAACTTATTTAGTTCGTCATTGATCAGTGTTTCACTCAATGGTACATAACCATTTTCAAGCAACTGTGACTGCGCCTGTTTCTGCAGCACAAAAGAGATGAATTCCTTCAGAAGCAGGGACTCTGTCTTATTGCGTGTGACAAATGTCAGATCGCGGGAGGGAGGCGCGGGATATTTGCCTGCTGCAACAGCTCCGGTCAGGTCTGACAGCGATCCATAGAATTGCTCGTCGGCTTCAATCTGTCCATTTTTATTTAAATCCAATGGCAGTACATCGATATGGTCAAACACTTTGTTTGTCTTTAAATTATATACGTAGTTGATATTGTTGAAGCCAATGCCAAACTTATCATCTTTAATAGCTTGGGCAATACCGGGATCACCAAAGATTCCAACACCTTGCAGGTCTTCCTGTTTACGTCCAAAAAATTTGGCCCAGGTTTCTGCTGCTCCGGCGGCATCCGAACGTACATAAACATTAATCGGATCTGCAGTAAATTGTGGATCAATTTGATTCCATGTCTTAAATTTTCGACTGGCAAAAATCTCCGCAAGTTCCTCCCGGGTTAAGCCGCGTTTCAGTAATGCTTTATAATTCGGGTTAGCAGGATTCAATGTGCATATCACAGCATCTTTGGCCACAATAATAGGGACTGCGCCTTTTTTGACTTCTTGTGGATGCAGATCCCGCGATACCAGCCCAATGTCTACCATACCTGTTAACACGTCGGCAATCCCTTTGCCTGCACCGCCTGCAGAGATATTAAAACGGACATGTGGATGAATTTTTTTGAAGTCTTCACTCCAGATTACGGCCAAAGGGTAGAGTGCAAAGGCCCCTGAAAGTGAAATATTGCCTTCAAATCCACGCTCTTTACTATATCCATTCTTTACTTTTGGTGCGCAGGACGTGATCTTAAATACGGTTATAAAGCTAAAAAACAGAATTATAAAATATCTTTTTATCGTTACACCCATTAGTCTACAGGTTTAGTATATTAAATTTTATACGGCAAATATATATTAATTTGGTAGATATTATAGAATATTAAAAAAATATTTTTACATTTGACNNAACTTGAAAAAAAGATTCGATTATTTCACGAAGGTAAGATCGCTGATGAAAAATTTAGGTCATTGCGTCTAGCCAGGGGAGTATATGGACAGAGACAACCAGGGGTTCAAATGGTTCGTATCAAACTTCCATTTGGAAAAGTTACTTTTAAACAGTTAATCAAAATAGCGGCAATATCTGATGAATATGCAAGTCGTAACCTGCACCTGACCACGCGTCAGGACATTCAGATCCATTACGTTAGTCTGGATCGTACGCCAGAACTTTGGTCAAAATTGGCAGAGGACGATATTACCTTAAGGGAGGCCTGTGGTAATACTGTTCGTAATGTAACGGCCTCACCAACTTCGGGTATTGATCCGAAAGAACCTTTCGATGTCTCACCGTATGCACAGGCAACGTTTGAATATTTTCTACGTAATCCGGTCTGTGCGGAGATGGGCAGAAAATTCAAGATGTCTTTTTCTGCAAGTGAAGAGGATACCGCTTTTTCGTATATTCATGACTTGGGTTTTATTCCAAAATTGAAGTATGTGGATGGTGTGGAAGTACGTGGTTTCAAAGTGCTGCTGGGCGGCGGACTGGGGTCGCAACCATTTTTAGCATCGCTAACAAATGAATTTCTTCCGGAAGATGAGCTTATTCCTTACATTGAGGCTACCTTAAGAGTGTTCGACCGATATGGCGAGCGTAACAACCGAAATAAAGCCCGTTTTAAATACCTTATTCAAAAACTTGGCCTGGAAGAGGTGTTAAATCTGATCGAAGCGGAAAAGATTGCTACAAAAGTAAAAACTTTCGCTATTGATCGAACCAAAATTGAGCAACCGCTGCCACCGGACGACAGCCAAATTACCGTACTTGATCTGGATACAGACTTAAACTATCAGGTATGGAAGAATACGAATACATTTGAACAAAAGCAGGCAGGTTATTACGGTGTCTATGTACGTGTTTCTACAGGAGATATCGGTACCGATAAAGCGCGGTCCTTGGTCGCTGGCTTAAAAGATCTTGTTGCGGATGATATCCGGATAACACAAAACCAAAGTTTGCTGCTGAAGTATGCAACCGAAAAGACGCTACCTCATATTTACCAATTGCTCAAATCATTGGATCTTGCACAGGTAGGTTTTGACAGTACTGCAGATGTGACCACATGTCCCGGAACGGACACCTGTAATCTTGGTATTTCAAACAGTACCGAAATGGCGCGGGTCATCGAATCGTATATAGCCGAATTTCACCAGGATTTTGTTTTCAACAGAGACTTGAAAATCAAGATATCCGGTTGTATGAATTCCTGCGGTCAACATGGGCTGGCGCATATTGGCTTCCATGGCAGCTCGGTTAAAGCAGAGGGCAAGGTAGTTCCCGCTGCTCAGGTTATGCTTGGTGGCGGTACCATCGGCGACGGTGAAGGCCGTGTAGCCGAACGAATTATCAAAGTACCGACCAAAAGGGTATTGCATGTGGTTGAATTCGTGTTGAACGATTATAAAAAGAATGCTGAAGAGACCGAGAATTTCCATGCGTATTACGACAGACAGGGTAAAAATTATTTTTACAATCTATTAAAACCACTATCGGATCTGACGACGCTTGCGGAAGATGAGTTTGTGGATTGGGGACATGAGGGGACTTTCCAAACAGCGATAGGTGTGGGTGAGTGTGCCGGGGTGGTGATTGATTTAGTGGCAACATTGATTTATGAGGCGGAGGAAAAACTACAATGGGCAAATGAGACATTCGGGGAAGCAAAATTCGCAGACGCTATCTATCATGCATACAATGCCTTTGTTCAGGCGGCGAAAGCCTTGCTATTAGATAAAGGTATCAGTGCAAGCACGCAAAATACAGTGATCAACGAATTCCAGACACATTTTGTGGAGTCCGGGGAATATAACTTTGATCAGTCATTTCCGGAACTTGTCTTACAAATCAGTAAAAATGAACCTACTGAGGGCTTTGCAACAGGCTATCTACAAGAGGCCACAAAGTTTATCAATGAGGTTTATCAACGTAAAAATTTAACGCCTGTATTGGCTTAGGAGGGAACGGAATGTCGATAGAAGCAAAAGTAACTTTAGTAGGCGCTGGGCCGGGAGACCCAGACTTGATTAGCCTCAAAGGGATCAAAGCAATCCAGAAAGCGGATGTTATTTTGTATGACGCGCTTGTCAATGATGAATTGTTGGACTATGCGAAAGCAGATTGTATAAAAATTTACGTCGGAAAACGTGCCGAACAGCTTTCAACCTCTCAAGATGAAATTAATCGCCTATTGGTTGACTATGCTTTGAATTATGGGCATGTTGTGCGCTTGAAAGGAGGGGATCCATTTGTCTTTGGACGCGGTGGTGAGGAGATCGATCATGTGGCACAATATGGTATTGAAACAGCAGTCATACCGGGTATTTCCTCCGCAATTGGTCTGACAGGGTTACAGCAGATTCCTCTGACTTATAGGGGGATCAGCGAAAGTTTTTGGGTGATAACCGGATCAAAATCCGATGGCAGCTTGTCCAGCGACCTATATTTGGCTGCCGAGTCCAAGGCGACTGTCGTTGTCTTAATGGGATATGGAAAACTGGCTGAGATCGTGGCTATTTACCGGGATAAGAATCTTCATGATTTACCAATCGCATTGATTCAGAACGGCTCATTACCTAATGAAAAGATTGTATTGGGTACAATGGAAAATATATTGGATGAATCTACCGAAAAAAGACTTGGTGTACCGGCTATTATAATTATTGGTGAAGTCGTAGCAAAACACAGGGCGTTTCAACAGATTAAAGAAAAAGCTTTAGCTTTGTAGCTATGAACCAACTATTTCCCATATTCATCAAACTCAATCAAATTCATACCCTATTAGTAGGAGGAGGGAATGTTGCGATGGAAAAATTTCAAGCACTTGTATCAAATGATAACGCTTTGAATTTAAACATAGTAGCGAAAGAAATTGTCCCAGAATTTGAAATACTGATCAAGCAATATCCTCAAATTAAACTCAATATACGTCCTTTTGAGATAAATGATCTCGAAAATATGCAGCTTGTCATAGCTGCAACGAATAATCGAGAATTAAATGAACAATTGCGCGAATTGACTGCATTTAATAATATCCTTTTCAATGCAGCAGACAAACCAGAATTATGTGATTTCTATCTGGGATCTATTGTGAAAAAAGGTGATCTAAAAGTAGCAATTTCAACCAATGGTAAGTCACCTACAATCGCAAAACGAATCAAAGAGCTGTTAAATGAAATGTTGCCGGAAGAGATTGACGAGACATTATCGTTGATGAGTGCGTATCGAGAACAACTGAAAGGTGATTTTGAATATAAGGTAAAGAAGCTGAACGAACATACCAAAAATATATTACGTCATGAGCGTTAAGGAAATTAAAGAAATTATCGGCGATAAAAAGGGGGCGGAGATGCTGCAGACAATTGCAGCACGATATCCTTCTGAAGTTGTTTTTTCGACTTCTTTTGGGATAGAAGATCAGATTATCACTGAATGGATCGGCAAAAATAATATCGGTATCGAGATTTTTACGTTGGATACTGGACGATTGTTCAAAGAAACGTACTCCTTGTGGAGCCGTACATTGGAACGTTATCAGTTGAATATCAAGACATACACACCGGATACAACATTGCTGGAAGATTTTATCAGTAAAAAGGGACCTAATTCTTTCTATGAATCTGTTGAAAATCGTAAAGAATGTTGTCGGATCAGGAAGATTGAACCTTTGCAGCGTGCTATCAAAGGAAAAAAAATTTGGATTACCGGCATTCGGTCTGAACAATCGGTCAACAGACATGATATGGATTTTGTAGAGTATGATGAAGTAAATGATATCATAAAAATCCATCCGCTGTTTGACTGGACCTTCGAGCAGGTAAAAATGTATTGCAAGGAACAGTATATTCCCTATAATGTATTACATGACAAAGGATTTCCGAGCATTGGCTGCCAACCTTGTACAAGGGCTATTCAGGAAGGAGAAGATTTTCGGGCCGGAAGATGGTGGTGGGAAGATCAGAGTAAAAAAGAATGTGGTTTACATGCTGTTAAATCTTAATCTTAAAAAAGCGTAAACCCGAATTCATTAAATCAAATTTATTATTTCAAAGAATGGACTATTTAGATCATTNNTAGAAGCGGAAGCAATATATATATTAAGAGAAGTCGCCGGACAGTTTGAAAAACCGGCATTATTATTCTCGGGCGGAAAAGATTCCATCACATTGGTTCATCTGGCAAAAAAAGCTTTTAGGCCGGGTAAATTTCCCTTTCCTCTGGTTCATATTGATACCGGGCACAATTTCCCGGAAACTATTGCTTTCCGTGACAGCCTTATTGAAGAGATCGGAGAAAAACTGATTGTGGGCTATGTACAAGATAGTATAGATCAGGGCAAAGTCGTTGAGCAAAAAGGAAAAAATGCAAGTCGTAATGCACTTCAGACTGTCACCTTACTCGAGACAATCTCGAAACACGGTTTCGATGCATGTATCGGCGGGGCACGCAGAGATGAGGAGAAGGCGCGGGCAAAAGAACGTATTTTCTCCGTGCGGGATGAGTTTGGACAATGGGACCCAAAAAGACAAAGACCTGAGCTTTGGAGTATTTTCAACGGTAAGATAAACAAAGGCGAGAACGTACGGGTATTTCCGATTTCAAATTGGACTGAGCTCGATGTCTGGAATTATATCAAACGCGAACAAATTGCATTGCCATCCATTTATTTTAGCCATGAACGGGAGGTAATTACGCGTAACGGACAATTAATGGCAGCCGCACCATTTTTAAATATGGATGCGGATGATGTTATCGAAACTAAATCTGTTCGTTTCAGAACCGTGGGTGACATGACCTGTACGGCAGCAGTAGATTCCACAGCAATTGCTTTGGATGATATCATTGCGGAAATCAAAGCATCAACAGTCAGTGAACGTGGGGCCCGGATGGATGACAAAGTATCCGAGGCAGCAATGGAAGAACGCAAAAAACAGGGGTATTTTTAATTCCTCAAATCTAATACTTGATATTGACAACAATGAATATNNTGAATATATTGAAATTTATAACAGCTGGTTCGGTAGATGATGGTAAGAGTACGTTAATAGGTCGATTGCTATACGATACCAATTCTATTTTGGACGATCAATTGGAAGCGATACAACGTGCCAATCGAAAAAATGATGATGGAACAGTAGATTTAGCGATATTAACGGATGGATTAAAAGCAGAACGCGAACAAGGAATAACTATCGATGTTGCTTACAAATATTTTCAGACCGATCGGCGAAAATATATTATCGCAGATGCTCCGGGCCATATCCAATACACGCGAAACATGGTTACCGGCGCGTCTAATTCTGAGCTGATTATTATCTTGGTAGATGCAAGGAAGGGCGTGATTGAACAAACTAAAAGGCATTCATTTATTGCTAAATTACTGGCAATGAAGCAGGTATTGGTATGTGTCAATAAAATGGATATGGTGGATTATAGCGCTGCTGTTTTTGAACAAATCAAAAATGACTATCAACAATTGGCTGCCAATCTAGGGCTTCAGGACGTTGATTTTATCCCTGTATCCGCATTAAAAGGTGACAATATTGTTCATAAATCTGAGCGTATGCTCTGGTATTCAGGAGAATCATTGTTGGACTACCTGGAAAATGTTGAAATTCACGAAAATCAGGCAGCGAACTGGAGGTTCCCGGTACAATGGGTTGTCAGGCCACAAACGGATGATCTCCATGATTATAGGGGATATGCAGGCAGAGTGTTAGGAGAGGGGCTTACGGTAGGTGATCAGGTAATTATTTATCCCTCAGAAACATACAGTACTGTCAAAGCCATAGAATTTAATGGTCTGCAGCTTGATCGGGCAGAAAATGGACAGTCAGTTATTCTTCATTTAACAGACGATGTGGACATTAGTCGCGGCGACACGATTGCTAATGTTGAAAAACAACCAAAATTTGAGCGCAATATACAGGCAAATGTATGTTGGTTTGACAATAAACCTCTGGATACCGAACAGATCTATTTGCTACAGAGCCATAGTAAATTGACAAAAATAAAAATTGTTGATGTGCTTTATAAATTCGACATCAATACACAGGAAAAAGTCTTTGACGAAACGATCAAGCTCAATGATATTGGCCGGATCGCGATCAAATCTGCTGAAAATCTTGTATTCGATTTGCAGGCAGAAAATGCCGCGAATTCGCAAGCGATCGTGATTGATCCACGGACTAATATAACAGTTGGCGCGCTGATGATTCAAGCTGTTGATTAATAATTTTATCTGTAAATATTCAACCTAAATATT
>NZ_DLJD01000014.1:0-413 GCF_002484085.1 Sphingobacterium sp. UBA7625 | reverse complement strand
ATTTATATTATGTTAAATAAAAATTTGTAAATCCACCCCTCTGCACAACAATATGTATGATATAATAGCTTAGTGCTATTCTCATTAGGCTATCGCAATCTTAATTCAGCTTAAAATTATATGGCACAATATATTGTGACTCCACGGCAGCCTTATAAATATCAAAATTTATAAAGACTAGAATTACGTAAATCATTACGTTTAGCCCGTTCTATTATAAAAACGAAAATGATTCTTCTTTTTATTCAAAATGTCGAATAAAATACACGGATGATTTGATTTTGGCTAAAATTCGCTATAATCAACCTAAATAAGCCTATATAGTATAGAATTCGAAATTTCATTATAATTGCTCAAAATTTGTAAAAAATTAACAAAAATTGGTTTTCTGTTAAAAAATACATAAATTAGTG